>DATILZ010000361.1:0-2418 GCA_035475995.1 Hanamia sp.
TATTGCTGGTAAATCATTTGAAGTATTTTCGCTTTTAAAATCAAAAAAATCAAAGATGGATTTAGAAAAAATGATCAACGAAATTTGGAATAACAGAGAATTGCTGAAAGATGAAACATATACTGATGCAATTCGGAATGTAATTGATAAAGTGGATGACGGTGCCTTACGAACTGCAGAGCCTGTTCATGCAACTTCTTTTAATAAAGAACCGGAAGATTCCTGGAAAGTAAATGAATGGGTAAAACAGGCGATTCTTTTATATTTCGGAATTCAAAAAATGGAGACCTACTCTTTGCCTCCGTTTGAGTTTTATGATAAAATGAAATTGAAAAAGAATTATAAAGATCTCGGTGTTCGTGCGGTTCCTCATGCTATCGCACGGTATGGAAGTTACCTGGCAAGAAATGTAGTTTTGATGCCAAGCTATGTCAACATCGGAGCTTATGTAGATGAAGGCACGATGGTAGATACGTGGGCTACGGTAGGCAGTTGTGCGCAGATTGGAAAACACGTACACCTTAGTGGTGGTGTGGGTATTGGCGGTGTACTGGAACCTTTGCAGGCAAGTCCGGTGATCATTGAAGATGGCTGTTTTATCGGCAGCCGGTGCATTGTGGTGGAAGGAGTGAGGGTAGAAAAAGAAGCAGTGCTTGGCGCCAATGTTGTGCTTACGCAATCAACAAAAATTATTGATGTTAGTGGAAACGAACCGGTAGAAACTAAAGGTATTATTCCGGCAAGAAGTGTTGTAATTCCCGGAAGTTATCCAAAGAAATTTCCTGCCGGCGAATACAACGTGAGTTGCGCTTTGATCATTGGAAAAAGAAAAGAAAGTACCGATAAAAAAACAAGTTTGAATGACGCACTGAGAGATTTTAATGTGAGTGTTTAATGTGAAAATATGATAATTAACTGATGTGCTAATAGACTAATGTGAGAAATTCAGTTTGTTTGTTCCTTTGCTAATAACTGTTAGCTGACGGACTTTTTGAAATATAGATATTGCCGCTACCTGCGGCTTACAAGTTATCTTAAAAAATATTTTATTACATTAGCCAGCTTTCATTTTAATTTTATATATGGTATTAGATATCGGAATTGGGTTTGTAACAGGACGAAAACATTTTAAAAATGTACTTACATCATACATCAATAATTGGGTGGAGCATGGATTATTTTTGAATAAAGATATTCACCTGCATTTGCTGGTGGCTTATGATTTGAAATATCATAAAACCGAATTAAGCGATTATAAAAATATTGATCCCGAATTGGCTGACATGGTTCATTCTATCAGGTATTATGGCAAAACTTCCATAGAGGAAGAGCGACGAATTTTAGAAGAAGAAGGCATTATAAACCGCGAAGAATCTGAGCTTCTTTTTGGGGAAGGTTACGCAAAAAAAAGGAATGCCGTTGTTTATTTTGCCAAGAAAAATAAGATGGACAGGCTGGTGTTTTTAGACGATGATGAATATCCTGTTGCAACCATGAAAAATGAATATGATAACCTTATCTGGATGGGACAAAGTGTTTTGGCAACGCATTTAAAATACAATCCTGATGCAGATATTACGCATGGGCATCATTGCGGCTATATTTCACCGATTCCATACATTCCTTTCAATGATGTATTGACTGAAGAAGATTTCAAATTATTTATTGAAGCAATCAGCAATGAAATTGTTTCGTGGGATGTGGTAAAAAAAACGATCATTGATAACAAAGGCGTTACTTATGCAAATCCGGATATCATCAATAAATCTGTAGTTGAAGAAGTAGAAGAAATAAATGGTATGAAATTTATTTCCGGCGCCAATTTGTGTTTTAATTTGCACAACATAAAAAATCTTCCGCCATTTTATAATCCGCCGGGAGCGCGGGGCGAAGATACTTTTATGAGTACTTCGCTTACTGATATGAAAGTCTTGAAGGTGCCTTGTTATACTTTCCACGACGGATTTTTAACTTACAAAAATATTTTAAACGGGATTCTGCCAAATGCATTAGAACCAGTTGATGCAAGTTCCGCGGCAATTGTAAAAAGATTTTCAAATGCTGCAATAGGATGGATTCGCTATAAACCACTAATGGTCTATGTTACAAAACGTGATGAATATGAAAAGATCATGCAGGATGTGGAAGAAAAATTAGAATTGACGATTCCAAAATTGTGCAGGTATTTTCATACAAATCATTTTGAACAAATCAGGCATGAATTATTTCATTACCGAAATAATGTGAAGAGGCATTTCGCTGCATTTCAGTATACCAAAATGGCATGGTCAAAAGTGATGGGGCAAATAGATAAATTTCACGAAAACAGTTAACACCAATTAAAAACAGAAAGTAGCGGTATTTGTTTGTTTGCTGTAGATGTGAAAACTTCTTTTATTCATAAGTATTGAGTATTTA
>DATILZ010000362.1:0-3229 GCA_035475995.1 Hanamia sp.
AAGGTTTTTATAATCTTGCCTTCGGTGATAAAAATTTGGAAACGGATGAGATTGATGATACGGTAGCTTCAAATAATTAAGACAGCGAACAAGTTTTAGCAACAGTTGTTTCAGCAGTTTATTCATTTACAGAAGTAAAAAAAGAAGCGTGGATTTATGCTACTGGAAGCAGTAAATCCCGGACACGACTTTACAGAATGGGAATTACAAAATATATTAGTGAAATCAAAGATGACTTTTTATTATTTGGTTTATTAAATGGAGAGTGGGAAGAATTTAACAAGAATGTTGATTACACAGCTTTTGTAGCCAAACGTAAATAATGTAATTTTGATTAATAAATATCACAACGATATGAAAACGATAAAAGAATTAAACAACAAAAAACTTCCAATAGTGCGAATAGATAATTCTTTGGAAAAGTATAAAAATATGCCCATCTTTTAAGACAAAGTTGACAAAGCGAACGAGGTTCTTAAAATCGCTGGACCGCCAAAAGAAGCATTAAAATCAACCTTACTAAAAATTGTGTTTAAAGAACTAAATTACAAATTCACTCTATTTGTTCTTTTACTATCTTTCTTATCTCTAATACTTTCGTAATAATTTTTCAGCACGTACCACGCTTTTTTCTTTTCCCCAAATTCAGATAATAATCCTTTGCGATTATATCCGTCCTGATAGACAGGCCGCATTCTTCCCAATGAACGATAATCTACCAATATCCATGCAGAAACACCGGCGAGATTTGGTGTATGCCTGAACATTTCAACCTGGTCTTTATAAACCTGTTCCTGGTATTCTTCACTCCATGAATCTGCTTCATCTTTTGGGCCAAAATTGCTTCCATATTTTGCACCTGCTCCAAATTCCGAAATGATTAATGGCTTTTCAGTAACAAATTTCCATTTTGTTTCTGATGGCTTTCCCTGCCAGGGCACGTACCAGCCGAGATATTCATTCACAGCAATTAAATCTAAATTGCGGCAAAGCGTGTCCCAAACATTGAATGTGTTATTGTTGTAGCCCTGGTTGCTCAATACTGAAGTAATCATTCTTGTAGAATCCAGTAAGCGGCATTTCGCCGAAAGATTTACCAAAGCATCCGTTCTGCCGGGAGTGCTTGTATAGGTTTCGTTGGAAAGGCACCAGATAATTACCCCAGCGCGGTTTTTATCACGCCGGATCATTTCCTGCATCATGGTGTCTAATTTTTCATTCATTCCCGGTGCTGAAAATTCAATATTCTGGTAAACAGGAATTTCATCCCAAACCATTAATCCCATTTTCTCCGCCAGCTTTACTGCATGTTCGTTGTGCGGATAATGTACCATTCGTACAAAATTGCAACCCAATTCTTTTGCCCACGAAAGCAGTACCAATGCATCGGCTTCAGAATAAGCTTTAGCGCTGTGATAAGGCCTTTCTTCATGAATATCTACGCCTTTTAGGAATATCGGCTTTTTATTCAAAAGCACTTTTGTACCTTCTACTTCTATACTTCTAAAACCAATATCTTCTGAAATAGTGTCGTCATTTGTTTCAATTAAAACCTTATAAAGTTTTGGATTTTCAGGGCTCCATAATTGAAATTTGGAAGAGAAATTTATTGCTGCATAACCGTCTTTATTTGTTTTGGTGGAATAATTTATTTTCAATTCCGGTATGCGGATTCTTACAGTTTGTTCTGTTGTATTTCCATTCAATTGAACCCATCCAAGTACTTCATTTAATGAATGCTTTTTTAATTGAATAAAGTAATCTTCTACAAATGTTTTCTTTGTTTCAACCAGATAAACTTCTCTTGTAATGCCGCCATAATTAAACCAGTCATAACCCAATCCGGGCAAGCCATCTTTTCTGCGCCGGTTATCTGCTTTTACAATCAGCGTATTTTCTCCTTCTGTGGCTACATCTGTCAGTTCAAACTGAAATGGTGTAAATCCGCCTTCATGCTTTCCAAGATGTTTTCCATTTAAATAAACATCCGCCATATAATTCACTGCGCCAAAATAAATGAACAGCCGCTTATTAGGTTGTTTTTTATAATTAAATGTTTTTTTGTACCAGACAGTTCCTTCTACATAAAGAAGTTCCGGCATTTGCGTATTAAAATCTCCAGGAACATGTAGGGTAGGCGCGCCTTCAAAAGAATATTCAACAAAATCAGTTTTCTTTTCCGCCTTTTTCTCTTTCCATACCTGACGCCAATCTCCAACTCCTGTAGGATCGATAATTACTTTCCATTCTCCATCCAGGTTTGTTGTTTTGCGTCCTTCAATGTTGGTCATTGCAAGTTGGGCCCTGGCGGCAGTGAAAGGACAAATAAAGGTGATTAGTAAAATAAGAAGGCGCATTATTAAATTATTTTATTAGTAAATTATTTTTGGGGTTCAGTAACGTACAAATAATACGAATTCTTGTTTTGCTCCATTAGCTGAGAGGAAATAGAAATCGAAGAAATTTCTTTGTTTACTGTAATTGTGAGAATTAATAATATTTGCTTTTCTTATTTCATAGATTTGTATTACAATAAGGAAAGGAACTCTTTAAAATAAAATCAATGGAAACGGTTCTTTTGCAAATTAACAATATAAAAGCTTATAAAATTTTGGAAGATCTCGAAGACCTGAAAATTATTAAAGTGCTTAATAAAACAATACAAAATAAGCGGCCCGAAAAACTTTCTGAAAAGTATGGTGGTAAACTTCCCACTGATATTGCAGATCAGCTTCAGGATTATGTAACCAAAAGTAGAAAAGAATGGAACAATAGTAAATAAAAAAAAGTAGTTTGAAAGTATCATTCCCTCACCGTTCGTGTTCACCAACAGCTTCAAAAGAAAAGATATGGTTCGCACACGAACCCTGGCAGAGAAGTCAAATCGTCAAATCTAGAAGCAATGCGAAATAAAAATTTTATTATTATTGTTCTAATAGTGCTATTTGTTTTATATGCCATTTATTATGGCTTAAATTCAGACAAAATTTTAGCAGAAGAGGGTGTATATTCTATTGCAAAAATTGAGAATGTACAACCAGGAGGTAGAGGCTGTGCTCGATTGCTGGATATTTCTTTCCTTTATAACAATGTGAAACATAGGGCAAGTAAGATTTGTGAGAGCAATGATAGTATTAATGAGTCTTTCATAGGAAAGCGTTTTTTCATTAAAATTGTTCCTAACGAATTAAAAAGAGCAATTGATTTTAATTTCAGTTGCTCTGTTCCT
>DATILZ010000363.1:0-8282 GCA_035475995.1 Hanamia sp.
GCATTTCATACAATTCGCCGGTAATCGGGCCTTTGCCATCGATTGGTTCGCCGAGCGTATTAATTACACGACCCGCAAGCCCATCACCTACTTTAATAGAAGCGATTTTACCGGTGCGTTTTACCGTGTCACCTTCTTTAATGTTTCCGCTTTCTCCCATGAGAACGACGCCCACATTGTCTTCTTCCAGGTTCAGCGCGATTGCTTTTACACCATTTGCAAATTCAACCAGCTCACCGGAACTTACATTATTTAAACCATAAATGCGGGCAATACCATCGCCCACCTGCAACACAGTTCCTATTTCTTCCAGGTTGGATTCTACATCCAGATTGCTTAGTTGGCTTTTAAGAATTGCCGAGATTTCATCGGGTTTTATGTCAACCATATTTTTTCGTTTTTTTAAGGCTGCAAAGGTAAGTAAAGCAAAATCAAATTCAAAAGTAAAAAAGTGCTGAAATGCAAGAAAATGTTGTATTTTTTTGAAAAAAGAATTATTATTTTAAACACGAAAGGAGATGAGAACTTTGTGTTACCAAATTGGTAACATATTAATAATTTGCAACAAGAGATGAGAATTATCGCTACTAGAACGCTTAAAGATTATTCGGAAAAATTTCCTGCAGCAAACTCTAATGCAAAAGGATATTAAAGCCGGTTCAAAAGAATCAGATGAACTGGAGATTTTAGTTATTTTGGTAAAGGAATATGAAAACGAACATTTTCCTATACCAAAACCTAACCCCATTGAAGCCATTAGATTCCGGTTAGAGCAGATGAATATGTCAGAAGTAGAATTGTCAGAAATATTAGGCAACCGTTCCCGTAAATCGGAAATATTATCCGGTAAAAGAAAATTAAGCCTAAAAATGATTCGTAAATTAAATGAAACCTTACACATTCCGGCAGAAGTTTTAATACAACCATATTAAATCACAAAAAACAGGGATCTGTCTTATTTCTACGTTTTCTGGAATGCAAAGCCAATTATAATTTTTAAGAAATAAATTCTTTTAAAACCAACGCTTCATTATGTACCTCATCTTTTGCTCCATACAATAAAGTAACCGGCCCTTGTTTCAAATGTTCTTTTAAAACTGCAATTGCTTCTTTGTTTTCTTTTAATTCCTGGTGATATTTTTTTTGAAATTCTTTCCATTTATCAGGATCATGGTTAAACCACTTTCGTAATTCTGTCGATGGTGCAATATCTTTTAACCAAAGATCTGCCGCTGCTTTTTCTTTTGTAAGGCCGCGTGGCCACAGGCGATCTACCAAAATCCGAAATCCATCTTTTGGATCGGGTTTTTCATACACTCTTTTTATTTTGAAATCCATATCACAATTTTTTATTTCTAAAAATACTCATTTTTAACCCTGCGCCATTACATACTTTTCATTTCTCATTGTCTTTTCAATCAGATTTTTTTATTTTTTTTTAAGGAAAGGATTAGTCTGCTGTTCTGACTTACTTTTTGGAACGCCTTATTTTGCGTTAAAGCACGAATAGGAAAGATACAATCACTTTACCTTCAAATTGAATAAAAAGAAGTATCAGTCAATAGCAATTTTTTAAATATAATCGCCTTTAATTTCAAACTATCTATTATTTAAAATAAAATTTCAGAACGTTCATTTTTCGAAAAATCAAAAAGAAGAATTGCAATTATTCCTTTCTTTACTGTGAGATAGAAGGAGCAAATAAAATGTTTTCACTGCAATAACGCCTGAATATCCGGATCTGCCTGCAAATTATTCATTTGCCGCATGATCCAGGGATAGCGATAGGCAACACGTTCTGACACCGGCTGAATGGTAAACAATTTCGGATTAGGAAGGCATGAGGCAATCATCGCCGCTTCTTTTCTGGATAAATTTTTTGATGGCTTTTTGAAATAATGCATCGCTGCGCTTTCTACTCCAAAAATCCCATCGCCGGTTTGCGCCACATTCAGGTACATTTCCAAAATTCTTTTTTTAGTCCAGATATGTTCTATCATAAAAGTAAAATACACTTCCAATCCTTTGCGGAAATAACCACCATGCTGCCATAGAAAAACATTTTTAGCAACCTGCTGGCTGATAGTACTTGCACCACGCAATGATTTACTTTTTTGATTGTGTTTCATGGCCTTTTGAATACTTTTAAAATCAAAACCATTGTGATCGGGAAACAACTGATCTTCTCCGGCAAGCACTGCAAGTTTAATATTGTCGCCCATTTGATCATAACTAATGTAATCACGGTGAAGGCCGCTTCCGGTTAATAAACTGTTGATTTGCGTGATAGTTACCGGCGGATTTATCCATTTGCATAAAACAATATAAAACACGGAAAATAAAAATCCATACAAAATGATTTTAAAAAAAGTACGAATCAGTCTTCTCATTAAACCGCGTTTTCTAAAGTATGGTTTTTTGTCCAACAAAAAATTAATTTACTATTTCATTTTTATATAATGGAGTGTATATTTTTTCCCCAGTATCATTGTTTTATTTCCACTTTTCATCAGCAAATATCCTACAGCAGCAAGGGCAGCGGCGCCAATCACCAATTGAGGGCGTGCATAATATCGGGTATTCGGTTTTGCAAAAACCCACGTAGCCAATCCGGCGGTAGTTAATAAAACACCACCACCAAAAAGTGCCGCCCCGGAACTATTCCAGTCAAAATTTTTCCGCTTTTTTCCAAAAGAAATAATATCGTGATAATTGATGCCGAAATGATATTGTGCAACTGTATCTAATACAAAAACTCCAAGATTTGTATAAACACGCCTTACATCGTATTGAACCAAAAAAACAGAATCCTTTTCGACGGAAGTAACATATGCTTCATAATAACGCGCATTTGTAGAAAAATCCATTTCGCTGCCCGGATAAAAAGATTCTACATTCCGGTTATTTTTTTTGAGAATAAGCAGATCATTTTGCGCAGTACAGTTTGAAGCAAAGAAAATAACAGCCGGTAATATAAAAAGGAAACGCATCATGTTACAATTTTTTCACAAAAAACAAAACTCCAAAAAGAAGAACTGTTCCAAAGATTGCTAATATTAAGCCGGATATTCTATTGATCAGCCGGATATTTTTAATGGTTAATTTTTTGCTTAGTTTGCCCGCCACCGATACTTTTACAATATCTGCGGACATATTTAGTATAAGAGCAGTTGCAAAAATAATGATACGGTCGCGAATACTGTGGGAAACTGCAATAGCAGTAGCAGCGGTGAGCCAAAACGCCATTACAGCCGGGTTAAGTGTGTTTAATAAAAATCCCTGTAAAGCGATTTTTGCATGATCGCTGCTTTTTAATGGTGGCAACGCCAGATCTTCCGGATGAAAATGGACCTTTTTAAAAAAGAGGTAATAAACACCCATACTAATCAAAAAAGCGCTTCCCGCAATTCCGATTTGTACTTTAAAATCAAGCAGGGTAGTTACAAGTTCTGAAAAAAGATTGCTTAAAACAACCAGTAAAAAATCGCTGATCCAGACACCAATTACAAAGCTAAAACCACCTGCTCTTCCATTATTTATGCTTTGCTTGATAATGGTAAATATGACCGGCCCCACTGATATTACCAGCAACAATCCCATTGCCAATCCTTTCAGTATTGCTTCAATAATATCTACCATTTACAAATAAAGGGTTTTAATTTTTAAAATAAAAAGGAAGCAGTTTAAAAAATTAAAGATAGTAAAAGAAGATTTACGGAGATAAATAAATCAAGCGCGGACTTGCTTTAAAAATTTTTGCCACTCGTCGAGCATTTTACCTTTTAAAACCCGGGGAAATTTGTGCTGACCGCCTACTTTCCCTTTGTAGCGCATAAAATCCATAAAAGTATCTTCACTTAATACATCTACAAAAATTTCTTTCAAAGCATGATTTCTTTCTACTTCATAATCATCGTTCAGTTCTTTTAGTTTTTTATCAATCAATACTTTCAATGTTTCAGAGTTTACATTGTCGTCTGTAGCAATATACCAATGGTGTGCAAAAAAGTTTCCATGAGGTATGCCGGCAACAGTAAATTCACCGATAGAAATATTGAGTTCTTCGCTCACGAGGTTTATAGCCTTATTCATGTTGTCAACGCTCAGATGTTCGCCAACAAGGCTTAAAAAATGGCGTGTTCGACCGGTAATAATAATTTCACATTTTTCTACATCTACAAACTGAACTGTATCGCCAATCAAATAACGCCACGTGCCGGCATTGGTGCTGATAAGGATTGCGTAATTTTTATTTTTCTCTACTTCGTGAACCATTAGTGTTTGTGGATTTTCAACCATATTTCCCTCGATATCAAAATTATTATGGTCGAAAGGAACAAACTCAAAAAAGATATTATTATTGGTTGCAAGTCGCATTCCTTTTGCATGCTGGCGGTTTTGATAAGCAAGAAAGCCTTCACTTGCCAGGTATGTTTCAATATAGGTAATGGGTTTGCCCAAAAGTTTATTAAAACCTTTTTTATAAGGCTCCAAAGCCACGCCGCCATGAACATAAAAAGCCAGATTAGGCCATATTTCATGGATATTTTTCAAATTGTAACGTGCAATTACTTTCTCCATACACAACTGAACCCATGCCGGCACGCCAACTAAAAACGCAATATCCCATTCCGGCGCTTTTTCTACAATTTCTTCCAGTTTTTTTGACCAATCCTTTTCTTTCGCAATTTTCTTCCCCGGTTTATACATTCCCTGGAACCAAAAAGGAATATTTTTTGCCTGAATGCCACTCAGATCGCCGGCATAGTATGTAGTGCTTTTTTGCAAATGTGTGCTTCCGCCAAGCATCAGCCAGCCTTTGCCGACGTATTTTTTAGGCACATTATTATATGATGCAAGGCTGATAAGTTGACGGAAACTTGTGAGGGTATTGGCGCGGATCAGTTCTTTGGTAATCGGAATATATTTGCTGGAAGCTTCGCTGGTACCGCTGCTTAATGCGAAAAATTTGATCGTACCCGGCCAGCATACATCCGGCTTGCCATCCAGCGCTCTGAACCACCATTCCCTGAAGATCTTATCATAATCAAATGTAGGTACCACCCGTTGAAAATTTTTTCCCGGATGTTTACTTAAAAGTATCTGGTCGAAAAGGTATTTTTGCCCAAATTCAGTGAAACGCGCTCTTTTTAAAAGTTTTTTTAAAACTTTTAGCTGTTGTCTTTTTGGTGAACTTGCAGGAAGTCGCAGTGCGCGGTAAAATGATCTTGGAAATTTAATATCAATAAATGCCATTCCTTATTATTAAGTTTTTGACAGCCACAAATTTAATGAATAGTTAATCTAAGTCAGCTATTAATTTATAAATAGTTTTTAAAAGAGAGCAGCCGGTTTTTTTACAAAGCTGCTGTATTTAAACGAATTTTTCTCAGCAAGGTTCTTTTAAAAACGTGTATTTTTTGTGAAAAATCATTTTAATTTTTTTGTCAAAAAAGCGAAATTTCCATTGAGATAAAAAATTTGTCTTAATTTTATCGCCTTAGTATTTAAATTTGTTTATTAGTGCTGTCCAGAATCCGGATGTAAGTAACTCAAATTTTTTTAAAAAATTATAATCTTAAATGTATAATCACATCTGGAAAAAATATTTGCCCATCATCAAAATTTTATTGAAAAAATCTTTGGCAGAAGAACAGGTTCTCACCCTGAACCGTATTGATTTTGAAAGAGCGGGTACGGGACGTAAAGCCGGTTATAAATTTAAAATAGAATTTACCGATGGCAAAGTGGGTAATGTGATCAGCGGATCTACACTGGCAATGCAACTGGCACAGGTAATGATGGAGGAGGATTCGGTAAAAGAAATTTTAAACGAGCACAATTTCGAAGTGAACCTGAATACCCGTTTTCAGCTGATTATCAAGAGCATTCCCAAATAAGACGGGTCAGTAAAACAATAAATACGGGCAATTTTTAATCTGCTTTTTCTTTTCTTTTTTTTTAAAATTAAAGTTATAATTGGTTATAACTTTTTTTGTATCTTACCATTTCCTTTGAAAATAAAACTGAATAATTAATAATTTGCTCTTGATCAATAAGTGATAGAAGTATAATTTACAATTATGTGAGTATGTTTGATATCGGTTAATAAAAGAACTTAAAAACCTGATAAATGGATTGTCGGTGAAATAACTTTTGACGGAATTTATTTTTTAAAAAATTTTATGTTAGTCAAAACTTTTGGTAGTGCTGTTTATGGAGTAGAAGCGATCACGATTACGGTGGAAGTAAATGTCAGCACCGGAAAATTTACTTCGATCGTAGGCCTTGCAGATAATGCTGTGAAAGAAAGCCTGGAGCGGATGGAAAGCGCGATCAAAGCGAATGGCTATCATTTTCCACGAATAAAAGTAGTAGTTAATCTTGCACCCGCTGATATTCGTAAAAGCGGTACTGCATTCGATTTGCCGATTGCAATGGCTACTTTGGGCGCCAGTGAACAATTAGAAAATCCAGAGAAATTAATGGATTATGTAATAATGGGCGAACTGAGCCTTGATGGAATTGTGAGACCGATAAAAGGAGCTTTACCTATTGCTATCCAGGCAAGAAAGGAAGGCTTTAAAGGTTTGATACTTCCAAAAGAAAATGCTCGTGAAGCAGCAATGGTTAATAATCTGAAAGTTTATGGAGTGAGCCATATCAACGATGTTATTGATTTTTTTATTGATGAAAATTCCATACAGCCAACAATTGTAAATACCCGGGAAGAATTTGCACACGCACAAAGTGATTTTGAAGTAGATTTTTGTGATGTAAAAGGACAGGAAAATATAAAACGGGCATTGGAAATAGCAGCTGCCGGTGGTCATAATGCGATTTTAATAGGGCCGCCTGGTGCTGGCAAAACCATGCTGGCAAAGCGGTTACCCACGATTCTTCCGCCACTTACTTTACAGGAAGCATTGGAAACTACTAAAATTCATAGTGTTGCCGGCAAGCTTCCGGAAAATGCTACTTTAATTTCGAAGCGGCCGTTTCGTTCGCCGCATCATACTATTTCTGATGTGGCATTAGTGGGGGGCGGCGGTATGCCTCAGCCAGGCGAGATTTCTTTGGCACATAATGGCGTTTTATTTTTAGACGAATTGCCGGAATTTAAAAGAACGGTTTTAGAAGTAATGCGGCAGCCGATGGAAGAAAGAAGAGTAACAATTTCGCGTGCAAAAGTTGCCCTTGATTTTCCATCCAGTTTTATGTTGATTGCTTCTATGAATCCCTGCCCATGTGGTTATTACAATCATCCGGATAAAGAATGCAGTTGCCCGGCAGGTGCAGTTCAAAAATATCTCAATAAAATTTCTGGCCCTTTATTAGATAGAATAGATCTTCACGTAGAAGTAACGCCGGTTGCGTTTAGCGAACTATCTTCCAAACAAGATTTTGAAAAAAGTGAAAGCATCCGCGTTCGCGTAATTCGTGCGAGAGAAACTCAGGCAGAAAGGTATAAAGACAATCCGGGTGTATATTGCAACGCACAGATGAGCAGTAAAATGTTGAAAGAGATTTGTATAATCAGCCAGGCTGGTTCTAATCTTTTGAAAATTGCTATGGAAAAATTAAATCTTTCTGCCCGTGCTTACGACCGCATTTTAAAAGTGAGCCGGACGATTGCCGATCTTGCCGGAAGCGAAGAAATAAAACCGGAGCATTTGGCGGAAGCGATTCAATACAGGAGTTTGGATAGAGAAGGATGGGCGGGATAGTTTAATTCTATTGCGACAGTATATTAATATCTTTGTAGTTTTAATTTAGTTTTCAATGATTCAAAATCTTCAAATAAGCAATTATAAATCAATAAATGAATTAGAACTTAATTGTAGCCGGATAAATTTATTAATTGGAGAGCCGAATTCCGGTAAGTCAAACATTTTGGAAGGATTGGATTTATCTTATTTGTCATGGATGATGGGTATTAATGAAGAGGATAAAAAGTTTGCTAAAGAATTAATTGATTTGAAAAACTTTTTCAGGGTAAATAAAGTAGCGGATATGTTTCATTCAGGTAATTTATCTACTCCTATTTCAATTGTACATCCGGGGTTTTCTTATGGAAGTAAAATTGAATATAAAAAAGAGAAAAACTTCTTTGAATTTTATACGGCAGGGCAATTTACAAACTTTGATAACGATTTTTCGCCAAGGGAACCGTTTCAATTTTATTCATCACCAATCATACCTTATCGCTATAAAAGCAACATTCAGTTTCATGATACAGGAAATTATATTCAAAGCCTGATGCCACCATTTGGAAATAATTT
>DATILZ010000364.1:0-1513 GCA_035475995.1 Hanamia sp.
ATTTATGGCTGGATGGAAAGGAAACATCCGCATCCTGGAAAGTTGCCTTTGTTGCTTTTACCGATAATTCTACATTGGTGATCCAGCATTTGTTATTGGGAATGAATGCGCACATCAACTTTGATCTGGGCGTATCCACAGGACTGATCATGCAGGGCGTATTACTCGAAGGAATTCACAATGATTTTAATACCATCAACGCTATTTTAGCTTCAATGATAGATAACATTGAAGATTGCCTTACGACAATAAATCCCTTAATGAAATTGCTCGATTTAAAAATCTTTAACTACGACGAAATGCTTGTCAGTTTCAGTATCTCTACCGCCCGGGATGGCGCATGGAGCTTTGCAGAAGATCTGAGTAATAAAAAAGATATCGATTATGAAAATTGTATAGCCGCAAGGGATAAGCGAATTGAACAACTTGGCAACGGCATTGCAAAACCACATGGATTTTTATTAAAGCTGGTTGCCAAAATAATCAGATTTTTTGAAAAAAAGAATGTGGCAGAGGTGATAAAAAAGCTTGGAATGTGATCGATGCAAAAAATCATCGGGCAACAGATCTTCCTTTTTCAATTCATTTTTTTCGCATTTCGTTTTTTATTTTTTTTAGGGGAATAATTAGTTTGCTTTTCATAAGCTCTTTTCGTGACGCTTTAATTAGCTTTAAAGCACAAAAAGGAAAGATCAAACGATTTCGCTTTCAAATAAAAAAGTAATAAGTATCAATCAGCCATCTTATTTTTTAGCTGTCGCGCTTCCATCAGGTACAAAATCCAGAGAAACAGAATTCATACAATATCTTTTATAAGTCGGTGCCGGACCGTCATCAAATATATGTCCCAGATGAGAGCCACAGCGTGCGCAAATTACTTCTATCCGGTGCATACCGAGTGAATTATCGTCGCGATAAATAACGCTGTTTTTCCTTACAGGCTCAAAAAAACTGGGCCAGCCGCAGGTGCTTGCAAATTTGGCATCAGACCTGAAAAGTTTATTACCACAGACCGCGCAATAATAAGTTCCTTTTGGATCTTTATCCCAATATTTGCCTGTGAAAGCACGTTCGGTAGCCTGTTCCCGCGCAACCGCATAAAGCTCTGGCGGCAAGATCTTTTTCCATTCAGCATTCGATACATGCAACTTCGCCGTATCGGTATTTGAGTAATAAGGATTTTTTACATGATTTTTCACGGTCGGCTGCTGGCAGCTTGCATAAGAGAAGGAAAGGAAAATAGCGGATAAAACAAATACGTATTTCATGTTTATTTTTTGTTCGGTTAACGGAAATGGCAATTATGGGTTCTTCAGTTTGTTTTTAAAAACCTTTCTGAACCTTTCAACCTCTGGTTGAATTACGAAATGGCAATACGCCTGGTCGGGATTCTTATCGTAATAATCCTGGTGATAATCTTTTGCTTCATAAAAAGCGGTGTAAGGCGCTATCTGTGTCACAATCTTATTTTTATAAGCTTTTACCTGATTTAGTTTATTGATATAATATTCCG
>DATILZ010000365.1:0-2818 GCA_035475995.1 Hanamia sp.
ATGTTTTGCAAAAAGTAGAAAAGTACTTTGGCCCGATTCCACGCGGTCCTGAAGTGAAGCCGGTTCAATTGCCTCCGGTAAATCTTTCTAATACCGAATATGTAAGTTATACGGATAATTATGCAAAGCTTCCGATGCTTCAAATCACTTATCCGACCGTTCCGGATTTTAGTAAAGATATGGCTCCTTTGGAATGCCTGTCACAGGTTTTAGGCCAGGGAAAAACGTCTTTTCTTTATCAGAACTTAATAAAAAATCAAAAAGCATTAAGAGCGAGTGCCTATAGCAGCCTGGATGAACTGGCAGGTACGTTTGTTTTTTCTGTAACTGCTTTGCCGGGCAAGAATCTTGCAGAAATGGAAAAATTAGTAAACGAATCTTTAGCCGAGTTTGAAAAAAAGGGCGTATCTGATGATGACATTCTGAAATTTAAAAATGGCTTTGAAAGCCGCACCATCAGCAGGTTAGCAAGTGTTTCAGGAAAAGCATCACAGCTTGCTGCATTTCAAACTTTTACCGGAAATCCGGACATGATTGGTAAACTCCTGGATATGTATAATAAAGTGACCAAAGAAGATGTGATGCGTGTTTATAATAAATACATCAAAAATAAATCTGCAATTGTTTTAAGCGTTTTGCCAAAAGGCCAGGAGAAATTAATCGCAGGACCAGATAATTTCACAGTTGACAGCAGTCATTATGAAAGGCCGCATTATGGTTATGATCAATTGAAATACAATAAGGCAAAAGATAATTTTGACAGAAGTATTCAACCTCCTTCCGGTAAAAACCCGGTAGTAAAAGTTCCTTCGTTTTGGAAAAAATCTTTGGGCAATAATATTACTGCAATCGGTGTTGAAAATAATGAAATTCCGATGGTAAACCTAAATCTTTATTTGAAGGGCGGAACGATCCTGGAGCAGACTAATCTTTCAAAAGTTGGTGTGGCGTCGCTTTTTGCTCAAATGATGAATGAGGATACAAAAGATAAAAGCAGTGAAGAGATTGCATTGGAATTACAAAAACTGGGTAGTATGATCCAGGTAAATAATACAACCGATGCGATTGTTTTTTCTGTTCAATCCTTATCGAAAAATTTAAAGAAAACGATTGATATTTTACAGGAAAAAATTCTGCAAGCAAAATTTACAGAAGAAGCATTTGACAGGTTAAAAAAACAGTTGCTTGCCAATATTAAAAACTCCAAAAGCCAGGCTTCTGTAGTTGCTGACGTTGTATTTGACCGGCTGAATTTTGGCGCAGATAATATCCTCGGGTTTCCGGATTATGGAACAGAAGAAACTGTAAAAAATATTTCCTTAAAAGATATCCAGAATTATTACGACCATATTATTTCTTCGAGCGACGCAGATGTAGTGATCGTAGGGGATGTAAAAGAAAAAGATGTTTTACCTCAATTGAACTTTTTAAATAAACTGCCTAAAAAATCGATCGCATTACCGGCATTACCAGTTGCATCAAAAGTAGAGAAAGCAAAAATTTACGTTGTAAATATTCCTCATGCCGCACAAACAGAATTTCGCGTCGGTTATGTTACCAATTTGAAATATGATGCTACCGGAGATTATTATAAAGCAACTTTATCAAATTATAACCTGGGTGGCGGTTTTAATGGAAGATTAAACATCAGGTTAAGAGAAGATAAAGGCTGGACTTATGGAGCACGATCTCTATTTACAGGAGATAAATATTCAGGTACTTTTTATTTCAGCAGTGGTATCCGTGCAGACGCAACTGATAGCGCATTGGCAGAAGTAATCGGTTTATTCAAAAATTACAACGCAAGCGGACCGGATAAAGATGAAGTAGCTTTTATGAAGAATTCAATTGGCCAAAGTGATGCAAGAAATTATGAAACCGGTAATCAGAAAGCCGCTTTTATCAGCCGGATTTTGAGGTATAATCTCCCTGCGGATTTTGTAGAACAGCAAACAAAGATTCTAAACAATATTCCTGCTTCTGAAGTACAGGAATTAGCTAAGAAATACTTTGATCTGAATAAAATGAATATTTTATTGGTAGGAGATAAAGATTTGTTCTTACCCGCATTAAAAGATTTTGGATATGAGATCGTTGAGCTGGATGCGGATGGAAACAAATTATAAGAATAAAACGTATTGAAAGCTTCAACAGGAAATATTAGTAATTGCAACAGTTTTAACACTGCTAAAACTGGTTTCTTTCTGGAGATTTGATAAGTAACAGGTTATAAAAAAGGTCCCTTTTAAAAAATTTTAAAGGGACCTTTTTTTTCTTGTGATATCAGGGGTTTGATTTATAAAGCAATTTGCTTTTCAATCATCATTTTTCTTAAATTGATAAGGCCATAACGCATACGGCCAAGGGCAGTATTGATGCTGCAATCGGTAAGCTGAGCGATTTCTTTAAAGCTGAGGTCGGCGAAATGACGCATTACAATTACTTCTTTTTGATCTTCAGGAAGCATGTCGAGCATTTTAGTTACTCTTTCATGGCTTTGTGTCTGCATGATTTTTTCGTCTGCTCCGGCATCGAAAAAATTCAATGTTTCAAAAATATCATGATCATCGCTGGTTTTAATAACCGGGCGGCGTTTCACCTTTCTGAAATGATCAATGCAAAGATTGTGGGCAATGCGCATAACCCAAGGTAAAAATTTTCCTTCTTCATTATAACGCCCGCCATTAATGGTATCAATTACTTTGATGAAGGAATCCTGGAAAATATCTTCTGCGAGATATTTGTCTTTGACCAATAAATAAATGGAAGTGTAGATTTTGTCTTTGTAACGATCTACGAGACTGGAAAGGGCGTCTGT
>DATILZ010000366.1:0-3129 GCA_035475995.1 Hanamia sp.
TTGCGATTAGCGGCGCTGTAGCTGCTAAAGAAAAAGGACTGGATGTGTTTGGGATTTTGGTGGTTGGCTTTACCGTTGCCTGTGGCGGAGGCATCATGAGGGATATATGTATTGGCGCCATTCCTCCGGCAGGATTATCGGACTGGCGCTACCTGATTGTGTCTGTTATTGCAGCGATTATTACGATAAGCCTTGGTCCATTTACCCAATATTTTAACCGGCCTGTTTTGTTATTTGACGCTTTGGGATTGTCGCTCTTTGCGGTTTCAGGGGCTGAAAAAGCAATGGCATTTTCACACAATAATGAAGTGGCAGTTCTGCTGGGGATGGTTACGGCAGTAGGCGGCGGCATTATCCGTGATGTTTTTCTGAACCGCATTCCGGTTATTTTTGAAAAAGAAATTTATGCTTCGGCAGCATTACTGGGCGCCATTGTTGTGGTAGCAGGGCATTACTGGGGTTTGGCAAATAACCGGATCTTTCCGGCTGGTTTTTTACTTTGTTTTGTAATCCGTTTATTGGCTTTGAAATACCATTGGGAATTGCCTTCTTTTTCTAAAGAAAAGGAGAAATAGTATGCATCAAACTTTAAAAAAATATTTTGGATGAAAAAAAACCTCTTCTTTTTAGCTGCTTTATTTTTTGTTTTTCAATCACAAGCACAGATCCGCTTGCCTCATATTTTGTCAGATGGAATGGTATTACAACAAAATTCAAAAGTAAATTTATGTGGATGGGCAAGTCCTGCGGAAAAAATTTCCATACAGCCCTCATGGACAAAAGATACCATAAAAACTGTGACAGATGGAAATGGAAAATGGATGGTAAAAGTAAATACGCCAAAAGGTGGTGGTCCATACGAGGTTAAATTTTTAGGAAATGATACCATCACTTTAAAGGATGTTTGGTTAGGTGAAGTGTGGGTTTGCTCCGGACAATCGAATATGGAATTTACTTACAACTGGCGAAAGACAAAAGACGTGGCTACCGACTTTCCTTCTGCTAATCAATACCAGCTACATTTTTTTCAAATTCCAAAAACTACCGCATTTACACCACAGGAAAATTGTGACGGCAGTTGGAAAGATTGTGATTCAAACACGTTGAAAAATTTCAGCGCAGTTGCTTATTTTTTTGGAAAAATGTTGAATCAAAATTTACATGTTCCAATCGGGCTCATTTCATCCAATTGGGGTGGTACACCAGCAGAAACATGGACACCGGATAGTGTCGTTAAAAATAATCCGGTTCTGGAAGCAGGACAGGAAAAACTTAAAATAAGTCCGTGGTGGCCGGTACAAGCGGGATTGGCTTATAATGGAATGATTGCGCCGCTTACCAACTTTAATATTTCCGGCACCATCTGGTACCAGGGCGAATCGAATGTAGATACTTACAGTACCTATGCGGAATTATTCAAAGACATGATCACTTCCTGGAGAAAAGCGTGGCAGGAAGAATTTCCTTTTTATTTTGTACAGATTGCGCCATTTAAATATGGCAATAACGAAAATGCTGCTTATTTACGGCAGGCACAAACAGAAGCATTATCATTGCCAGAAACCGGTATGGTCGTTACTTCTGATTTGGTTACCGATACCAATGATATTCATCCGCACGATAAACATGATGTGGGCTACCGGCTTGCAGAAATTGCTTTGAATGAAAGCTACGGCCAGAAACAGTTTGATAAGTTTTCACCTTTGTATGTTTCGTCCCGTTTACAGGGCGATAATGTAGTAATACAATTGCGTAATGCAAACAACGGACTGTATGCCAAAGGTGGCAAAATAAAAGATTTATACATTGCCGGAAAAGACAGCGTTTATTATCCTGCGGAGGTAAAATTAGCGCCAAATATAATTACAGTTTACAACAAGAAAATTTCTAAACCGGCGTTTATAAAATATGGTTTCAATAACACGCAAATGGGAAATTTATTCAATAAAAAAAATATGCCCGTAGCGCCTTTTAAAATTGAAATAAAATAAGTTGTTTAAACTCTTCTAAAAAAATAACATCAAAGGGCAAAATAATTTCATGAAAATAAGGACTAAGGTTATTTCTTTGCTTACTGCATGTCTGCTTTTTATTTCCTGTAAAAAAAATCCGGTAACTAATAATCCGGTAGTGCAAACAGATAGCTTTACGGTAACGGTCAACAATGGTTATGGAAGCGGAAAATTTAAAACCGGCGATACCGTTCATATCTTTTCTCAAAATTATGCGGACAATCAAATCTTTAATAAATGGAGTGGCGATATTTCACTTTTAAATGCTGCAGATGAATGGCACACATGGTTCATAATGCCTGGTAAAAATGTCCGTTTTACCGGAAGCCTTGAGAATGTAATTCCCTTTACTTTAAAATATGAACAGATAAAAGGCCGTGACCGTTTGAAGCCGGTTTATTATTATTTTCCTGCCGGGCATAAAGGAATTGTTTATTTACTTCATGGAACCGGCGGCAGCGCAGCTAACCTTTTGGCTGATTATGAATGGAAACAGTTCATAAAAGATTTGGTGAATAATAACTTTGGTGTCATCATTACCGAAGGGGAGGAAGCTACAACAGGAATAGATGCAAATGGTGATGGAAAAATAAGGTGGTATTTGTTGCCAGCGGATACGATTAATAATGTAGATTATGCAAACATTCGTATCATTACCGACACATTTTACAACAGGGGAATCACTGATCGTTCCAAATTAAAATATTCTGTTGGGATGAGTGATGGAGGCTTTTTCTCTGCTGCACTTTCTTATGTTTTTAATTTTAAAGCAGCCGTTCAATATTGTGCACAAGGCAGTGCTAACCTGGCAAAAACGACTTCAATTCCAACCCTTTTCTGTATGGCCCGGTTTGATAACAATGATGAAGTAGGCCAGGAGGGTAATGCGGATGCTTTGTCTTTTTCAAACAGTATGAGCGCAAGAGGAGTTTGCAGCAAGTATCTGATAAAGGAAAGAGCGCCTTTATACCCGGAAAGATTTGCCAGAAGTGGCTCTGTTTCCACTTCGCAATCGCAGGCAATTTTCAACGAGTTAAAAGCAAAAGGATATGTAGATAAAAGAAATTATTACATTGGTTATTCGGATGGATTAATGAATGACTTTACAAACAATCCG
>DATILZ010000367.1:0-3015 GCA_035475995.1 Hanamia sp.
CCGGTTTAACGCAGAATCTTTAAAATCGGGAAAACAATTTACGAAATCAGGAAATCAGTTTAACCGTTATCGTTACTTTTATAAAAAAGATGATTTATCAATATCAAAATTTTATTCCGGTAATTCACCCATCTGCATTCATTCATCCTCAATCGGCAATAACGGGAAATGTGGTGATAGGAAAAAATGTATATATCGGCCCCGGCGCAGCATTGCGTGGAGATTTTGGAAAAATAATTATCGAAGACGGATGCAATGTTCAGGAAAATTGTACCATTCACATGTTTCCGGGAGTTACTGTTTTATTAAAAGAAAACGCACATATTGGCCATGGTGCGGTGATTCATGGTGCCACCATTGGAAGAAATTGTTTGATAGGAATGAATGCTGTTGTGATGGATAATGTAGTTTTGGAAGAAGAGTGCATTGTGGCTGCATTGAGTTTTGTAAAAGCTGATCATCATGTTCCTGCAAGAAGTTTACTGGTGGGAAATCCGGCAAAAATTATTCGTACAATTTCTGACGAAATGATCGCATGGAAAAGCGAAGGCACAAAAATTTATCAGCAATTAGCAGAACACATGAAAAGTGAGTGGAAAGAGTGTGAACCATTGAGAGAGGCCGTTTCAGGAAACGAAAGTATGAATGCTGATTACAAAACGTGGAATGAAAGTAAAAAAACATAGAATGATTGTTGAAAAACAAAAATCGAAATTGAATCAGAAACATTTCTTCAACCAAAATGAACAAAACAAGAAAAAGACTTCTCATTATCTTAATCGGATTCATTTGTGTTTATTTTCTTCTTTTACTCTTTCCCTCAATATTTTTTAAACATAAGATAGAGTACAAATCATTCATTATCTATTCTCATTCCGAAGCAGGAAAGAAAATATTTCCGATATTAGATAGTGCTGAAAACCTCATTAGGTATTCTGATCTATATAAGAAAGAAACAGGGAAATTTAAAGTTTTTTTATGCAATTCTTTTTTTGAATATTCTGTTTTCGCACCAACTGAAAGGAATGCTTTTGCTTCTAATAATATTCTCACAAATAATATTTTCTTATCAAAATCTGATATTGACCAAAACCGCGTCGAAAGACATAACGACGAAAATAATTTAAGAACTTTGAGCGGCGTAATTGCCCATGAGGCAACACACACTTTAATAAAAAGAGATTTGGGATTTATAAGCTACCTTTTATTAGATACCTGGAAAAATGAAGGATATTCAGATTTTATTGCAAAAGAAAGCTCGTTTGAATATATCATAGGAATGTATTTTATCTGTAATTCCAAAACGCCCTCTTCTCCTTCTTTTAAATATTTTAAATACCGGATGTACCTGCAATATCTGATTGATGTTAAAGGATTATCTTTTAATCAAATTGCTAATCAGAATTTTAAATTGACTGATTTAGATAAGGAAATTCAAAAAAAATATTGTGGAAAATGACTGATACAGATTACTGTTAAACAAAAAGAGCCACCATAAAGGCAGCTCTTGTAAGGGTTCATGGTTTAATTATTTTATAATTTTTTCAACGAGTCTTTGTGTCAGGGAAGTGAATTGCAGCAGATAAATTCCGGCTGGCAGGTTAGATAAATTGTCAATTTTGAAATAATTACTTCCTTTATTCAGAGTCAGCTGTTTTGAAATAATTTCTTTGCCTTGTACGTTCAGAATCTTTACAGACACCACTTCTGAAGCATTCCAATCTACATTTACATTCACGTAATCTGTAAAAGGATTGGGAGAAACTGTTACAGACTGATTCGTTTTTTTAGTTTTCACCGAAACTGTTTTTGATAAATTCACTTTTCCATCCAGGTCAATTTGTTTCAGTCTGTAATAAACGGTAGTACCGGTAAATGAATAGGCGCTGTCCGTTATTGAATAAGTGTGAACAGTATTGGTGGTTCCATTTCCTGCAACGGTTTCCACATCTGAAAATATATTTCCATCGTAACTTCTTTGAACAATAAAGTGGCTGCAGTTAACTTCCATTGAGGTCATCCAATCTACTTTTATAAAGTTGTTTTGCAAAGCCGTTGCACTAAATTTTGTAAGCGTTACAGGCATTGGCCCGGCTTCCGGATTGATAATTGCAGTACCATCATCCACAAAATTTACTCCGGCATCTGAACTGGAAGTAATGCGTGCTATATTCAGTATGGAAGGAACCGGGATCCCTGTTCCTGGATTATTTACAGTAACCTGGAATTGAACCTCATAGGTTTCATTTGCAGCAAGCGTGCCACCAGCGGTACTTGTAGCTCCGGTTCCAAGTCTGAAAGTAACTGACTTTACAGAACCGCTTGCCACATATTCAGCGATGTCGTCACCGGCTTTATCAGTTTTGAGACCCGCGCTAATACCTGGCGAACTAATTACTTTTAATGACCCCGGCTTGTAAGTGACTGTATTAGGTAATGTATCGGTAACGATCACATTATTGGCATTTCCCACACCATTGTTTGCACCTTTTAATGTATAAGTTAATACTTCTCCAACTTCTGCCAGGTGATTATTATTCGCATCAGAAACAAACTTATCAAGAATAACTGTAGGGTCTTTCATCTTAATGGTAAAAGTGAAAACACCGGGATAATATTGATCCTGTTCAGTGCCAAATTGTAATTCCACAGAATTCGCATTGGGAGTAATTCCATAACCGGTTCCTACATTAAACATATCTATGTCAATACCCATCTGGTTGGTGTAATTTGGATTTTTTGTTGTTACATGAAGTCCATTGTCAGTAATTGTTCCGTTCCACGGATTATCAGACGCATTCGTTGAATTTGAAAAAGTATTGCCATTTATTTTCAAAAAGTCTCCCTTCAGGTTTGCATCACCTTCCCACGCTACAACACCCATCTTTGCATCAGCAGCTGCAAGCGCACCGGAAGGAACATCAAGGCCTGTTAAGGTAACAGTACTGGTAGTTGAACTGCCTCCGTTATATACCTGCTGAAAACCATCATAAACACGTACACTATTATAAGGAA
>DATILZ010000368.1:0-3828 GCA_035475995.1 Hanamia sp.
ATGACGTAGTGCTTGAAAGAGACGGAAGGCTCGGCCTTGCTGCTTTTCAGCGCGAAAAATTTGATCTGTGCCTGCTGGATGTAATGATGCCAAACATGGATGGTTTTACTGTCGCCGAAGAAATCAGAAATGTGGATCCGGATATGCCGCTGTTTTTTCTGTCTGCAAAAACGATGAAAGACGACATTATAAAAGGTTACAAACTTGGCGCTGATGATTATATCACCAAACCTTTTGACAGTGATGTGTTGCTTCATAAGATAAAAGCAATTTTAAAACGAAACGAAGAATTGCATCGTGAAGAAGCGAATGCAGAATATGATCTGGGTAAATATCATTTTAATCCACGTCTGCGGCAATTAGGCATTGGAAAAGATATTCAAACTTTATCCCCTAAAGAAAATGAATTATTAAAAATGCTGGCGGAATATAAAAATGATTTGCTTCCCAGAGAAACGGCGTTGAAAAAAATCTGGGGCAGCGATACATATTTTAATGGCAGAAGCATGGACGTATATATTGCCAAGCTTAGAAAATATTTAAAAGGTGATCCGAATATTGAAATCGTAAATATTCACGGAAACGGCTTCAGGCTTGTAGTTCAGGAGTAATTTTGATGGATTTGCTTTTTATTTTTTTGAAAACCGTGGTGATAAACTGCGGTTTTTTTGTTTGATCTGAATGTAGTTTGAAAATAAATCAATGCACTGCAATAATATGTACTTTTTTGCCTCCGCAACATTGACACATTGTTGGATCTTCCCAAAACGAATATTCAATACAAATTTTTTTCCCTTCAACAGCATATTGAGCCGGCAAATCATCAGTGGGATATTTTATTCCATCTATAATAACGCCAACACCTTTGCAGGAAGGAGCTTTTAGGGTAACAATTACATTTGTGCAATTTTTTTCAGTTGATTTACGGCATGAAAAAATTATAAAAGCAAAAAACAAAGAAAGTAGCACCTTTTTCATTGTTGCTTGTTTATTACATGACTGAAGTATGGATGTTTTCGTTGCACAGTAAAGGAACAAATATTGAAGATTTGGACTTTTCTTTTATTTACAAACAAATACCATCAGCAAACAAAGAAATATCGTGAATTTTGATTTTTTATTTTAATAAAACCGCTGCTACCATTCCTGCGGTTTCCGTTCTCAATCTGGTATCGCCCAGACTAACCGGAAGATAGCCTTCCTGAAGGGCATGTTGAATTTCTTCTTCAGTAAAATCACCTTCGGGGCCGATCAAAATTATTTTTGAATTTGTCTTTATCGAAGCATCCTTTAATTCTTTTTTTTCATACGGCAGGCAATGAGCAATGAATTTTTGCTCCTGGTTTTCATTCTTTATAATATCTGAAAATTTTACCGGCTCCGATATTTTTGTTAGCCACGATTGCTGGCTTTGCAGCATTGCGCTAATTAAAATCGAACGGATCCTTTCTATTCTGAAATGTGTTTTTTCCGACCGTTTACAAATGAGTGGGATAATAGCTGAAACTCCTATCTCCGCAGCTTTTTCAACAAACCATTCAAAACGGCTGGTGTTTTTAATTAAAGATATAGCGATGGTTATTTCCGGCCTTTGAGGTTCGGTAAATTGCTGGCCGATAGTTTCTACTTTCGTCTTTTTTTTATCCGGCAAAATTATTTTGGCGATTTTCGTGTATCCTTTACCGTTTGTAATCCTGATTTCTTCTCCCTCTTTCATTCGCAACACTTGTGATACATGTTTCGAGGTCTCTTCACTTAAAATAAAATTTTGGGAAACCGGTAAATTTTCTTCAAAAAAAAAGGGAGATGCCATTGATATTTTTACTTTACCATTCAGAAAAAATTAAAAGTATCACAAAGGAAATAATTGATTTAAAAAGGTGCATCTTCATCAAATTCTTCATGGTTCATTTTGCTGCCTGCCTGGAAATAAAGTTTCGCACCTCCACTTCCGTCAAGATCTTTTACCGGTCTGAAATTGCCGGGAGGAAGACTATTACCAAAATCATCATCGTCCATTTCTATAAACTTTTGAATATGTAGCAGCGCTTTTAATGTAATAGTTTCCAACTGGCCGTTTCTGTGTTTTGCAATACGCACCTGTGTTTCACCTTTGGTGGATTCGCCATTTTCGTTTGCATGAATATCATGATATTCAGGACGGTAAAGAAACACAACCATGTCTGCATCTTGCTCAATTGCTCCCGATTCACGCAAATCGCTCAATTGCGGAATTTTGCTTCCTTCTTTTCTTTTTTCTACTTCACGGCTCAACTGGCTCAATGCAATGATCGGAACCTGCAGCTCTTTTGCAAGTCCTTTTAAATCCCTTGAAATACGGCTGATTTCCTGTTCGCGGTTAGCATTGCGGTTTTCACCGGCTCCGCTCATCAATTGCAAATAATCAATAATAATCAATCCTATATTGTGTTTATTTTTCAATCTGCGGCACTTGGCTCTTAGTTCAAAAATATTTAATGCTGCGGTGTCGTCAATATGAATTGGAGCGGATGAAAGCCGGTTGATCCCTTTTTTATAAAGCTCTTCCATTTCATGTTGTTCTAATTTTCCACGTGCAATTTTTTCCAAAAGAATTCCGCTTTCCGCACTTAGAATTCTTTGTACCAGTTGGCTGGCGCTCATTTCCAAAGAAAAGAAACCAACGGGAGTTGGTTTAGTTGGATGAAGCGCTGCATTCCGCGCAAGATTCAAGGCGAATGCCGTTTTACCAACAGAAGGCCTTGCTGCAAGAACAATCAAATCGCTTGGTTGCCATCCGTAAGTAACGCGATCAATAGTTGGAAAACCAGTGGGCACTCCGGTAATTTCATCCTGTCGGGTCCTCAGATCTTCAATGCGTTGAATGGTTTTTACCAATACAGAATCAATGCTTGCATAATCTCTTTTCAGGTGTTTGTTAGTGATATCAAACAATTTTGACTCAGCCATATCCAGCAATTCAAAAACATCGGTACTATCTTCATAAGCGTCACCAATAATTTCGCTGCTGATTTTTATTAATTCTCTTTGTATAAATTTTTGAAGAATAATTCTCGCATGAATTTCAATATTTGCGGAAGAAAAAACGGCATTGGTTAATTTCGTTACATAAAAAGGACCGCCAATTAAATCAAGTTCTTCACGGAATTTCAATTCTTCAACAACGGTCAATAAATCTATCGGTGAATTTTTTTGTTGCAAGCCCTGCATCGTTCTGAATATCCGCTGGTGTGCTTCAACATAAAAACACTCAGGCGTTAAGATCTCAACGATTACATCAAACGCATTTTTCTCGAGCATAATTGCTCCGAGAACGGCTTCTTCCAATTCTTTTGCCTGCGGTGGCACCTTTCCAAATGCCATTGTGCCGAGTTCAAGAGAACCAGTTTTTCTCCTGAATTTACGGTCTTTATTGATGTTGCTGAGCTCCATTTTTAATTTTCTCTGTTAAGAGCAATTTTTTTAATTTTAGTAAATTCCATCTCCATATTTTAGAAGTGGGCGGCTAAGGTAAAGGACAAAAAGCGATTAAAAGAAATTGTTTTCCCCCTATATTTATGCAGATACATTTCACCTTCAATTCACAATAAATGCGAAGTTATCAACATTATTTTTACCCTTTTCAACAAAATAAAAAAAATTTCCCATTTTTTATTTGTTGAATGCACATTCCCTGTGAAGAAAATAATTCGGGATTTTTTCGCCTTATCTCATCAAAAATCATTAGGTAGTGTGAACGAGTTTTTCATTTTTTTTCGGAATAAAAAAAGCAAATTTTACTGAAATGCGCGCTACACATATGTTATAAAACATAAACCGAAAATTCCT
>DATILZ010000369.1:0-5105 GCA_035475995.1 Hanamia sp.
GAATCATTATAAAATTGATGCCGTTCCACATTTGATTTGCGGTGGATTTAATCTGCAGGAAACGGAAAACGCTTTGATCGACCTGGCTTTCCTTGGTATTGATAATGTTTTATTGCTTCGCGGCGATGCCGCAAAAAATGAAGCGGTTTTTGAACCGGAAGAAAACGGCCATGCTTATGCAATTGATCTTTTAAAACAAACGGTGAATCTGAATAATGGTATCTATCTTGAAGATGATATTCGTGACGGTTACAAAACACAATTTTGCATTGGTGTGGCCGGTTACCCTGAAAAACATTTTGAAGCGCCTAACATGCAAAGTGATCTAAGATATTTAAAAATGAAAGTAGATGCAGGCGCAGATTACATCACTACCCAAATGTTTTTTGATAATCAAAAATATTTTGATTTTGTAAAAAAATGTCGAGAAGCGGGAATTGAAATTCCGATTATTCCTGGCTTAAAACCCATTACATCTAAAAAACAACTTACTGTTTTACCACGAACTTTTCATGTAGATATTCCAACAGAATTGAGCAATGAAATAATCAAATGCAAAACAGATGCTGAAGTAGAAATTGTGGGAACCGAATGGTTATTGGAACAATCGAAAGAACTGAAAAAAGCCGGCGTTCCGGTGTTGCATTATTATACTTTGGGCAAGCCGCATGTAGTTGTAAAAGTTGCGAAAGAAATCACATAATATTTTTTTAAAAGATTATTTCTATAAAAAAGGTTATGAATTTTCACTCACAACCTTTTTCATTTTTTTTTTCAAACAAAATGTTATCTGCCTCCAAAAGGAATTCCTAAAGAAATACTCCAGGTGCGGTATTTATTTTTATCATTTGAACTGTTATTTGTTTGTGTTGAATTGATCTTTGCAAGTCCTAATCCATAATTTGCTTTAATTAATACTTTTCCAAGATCAATGCCGGCACCAATATTTGCTCCATAGTCAAATCTTTTCAGCTTGTTATAACTGGCATCTTCCTGCTGGCTTGTAGTTGGGTTATCATTATTGAATTCAATATTGCTGGAAGAATTTTGCACACTTCCAAGAATTTTACTTTCTACTTTTGATTTTCCGCCAATACCCATAGCAATATATGGTCCTGCATTAATGAAGATGTTAGATGAACTGGCTGTAAGAGGCAAACGCAAAATTAAATTCACTGGCAGCTCAAGATAAAGCGGGTTAAACTTTGTCTTTATATAATTATCATCAGTTGATGAGGTGATATAGGTATCGGCTTTTGAACCTCTTCCATCAAGTATTAATCCGGTTTCCAATGCTACCGGTTCTGCTTTATTCGACCGCACCAGTACCCCCGCATTGAATGTTGTGAGCATATTATTTTTTTGCGTAGCTCCTGAATTTGAAGTGCTGATGTTCGCAAGGTTTACACCTCCCTGCACATAGATGCGTTGTGATTTTGCAGATGTGAAGATTCCGACACATAATGCAATAGCTAATAATTTTTTCATTAAATGGGTTTTTAGTTTTTAAAGAGTTAAGTATTGGGAACAAGTTTTCCAAAAAGTTTGCCAATAGCCCAAAACGGAAAAAATGGCGTGCATAATTATTTGCTAAAAAAGAAGCATTTTTTTAAACACTCCATTTTTCAGACCTTCCGTTTTTTAACCACTTAACTTTTTAAAATGAATTTTAAAGGCGCATTATTATTCATCGGTTTCTTTTCTTTTTTTAATTCAATATCTGCACAAAAAAATTCTGAATCAGTGTATGATCCGCAAGAATTATTTGCACAAGATTTTTATACAAAAAACGGAAATGAGTTCCGTTCTGCAAATGGCGCTCCTGGCCCTAAATATTGGCAAAACCGTGCTGATTATTTACTTCAAGCCACAATAGATACTGTTGCAAATAATTTGAAAGGAGCGGAAACAATTTCTTACACAAACAACAGCCCTGATAATTTGTCATCTCTTTGGTTGCAATTGGATCAGAATACATACAGGAAAGATGCCCGTTCCAAATTCTATTCTTCACGTGGAGGAAATGGTTCTACAGAAGGTTATCAATTTGAAAGCATCACAATTGAATACAAAGGGAAAATCTTAAAAGCAGATTATATTGTCAATGATACAAGGATGCAAATCCGTTTAGCAAATGGATTGCCATCAAAAGAAAAAATAAACATCCACATCAAATATCATTATAGAATTCCAGGCATATTTGGAGGAAGAACAGATTTTTTTTCAACCAAAAATGGAAAGATTTATGAAATAGCACAATGGTATCCGCGCATGTGTGTATATGATGATCTGGAAGGATGGAGCACTTTGCCATTTTTAGGTAGTGGTGAATTTTATTGTGAGTATGGCGATTTTGATTATACCATTACCCTGCCAGCTGGAATGATCGTTGCAGGAAGCGGTGAATTGCAAAATGAAAAAGAAGTACTTACTCCTTTGCAAATTGAAAGGTTGAATGCCGCAAGAAAAAATGATAAAACGATTATGATCCGTTCTGAAAAAGAAGTCAATGATGAAGCAGGAAAAACGAAAAATTCTAAATTAGTAAGTTGGCATTTTAAAATGAACAACACACGTGATGTCGCATTTGGTGCGTCTTCTGCTTATGTATGGGATGCGGCAAAAGTAAATTTGCCGGATGGAAAAAAATGTCTGGCCATGTCGGTTTATCCGGTTGAGAGTGCAGGAGAAGATGCATGGGGAAGAGCCACAGAATATTTGAAAAAATCGATAGAATATTTTTCGAAAAAATGGTTGCCATATCCTTATCCGGTCGCTATCAATGAAGCCGGAAGAGCCGGTGGAATGGAATATCCGGGAATTGTTTTTGATGGAATGAATTCAAAAAAAGGCAACCTTTATTGGGTAACGGCTCATGAGATTGGTCACAACTGGTTTCCGATGATAGTAGCCAGCGACGAAAGACGCTATGCCTGGATGGACGAAGGTTTCAATACCTTTATGGATGTGTATGCAGCAGATGAATTTAACAACGGAGAATATGCACCAAAACGTGATGGCGAATATGCTCCGGGCAAAGGAAATCCTGCAGATGAGATTATTCCATTGCTCAAAGATTCTGCCGCGCCTTCAATGATGGCAAGGGCAGATATGCTTACAGAACAATACCGCCATCCATTGGTTTACTTCAAGCCAGCATTTGGTTTGGTATTGCTTCGCGAAATTGTTTTAGGTCCTGATCGGTTTGACTATGCTTTTAAAAAATACATTGAACGATGGGCTTACAAACATCCTTCGCCTGATGACTTTTTCAGAAGCATGGATAATGAAGCCGGGGAAAGCCTTTCATGGTTTTGGAAAGAATGGTTTTATCATAACTGGCAGTTGGATATTGCTGTTCAATCTGTTTCTTATACAAATAATGATGCAAAAAATGGCGTAGATATCACGATTGCAAATTTGCAAAAAATGGCCATGCCATGTACGCTTGAAATTGTTTTAAAAGATGGAACTAAACAAACTTTACAATTGCCTGTGGAAACCTGGATGCAAAGCGATGTTCATAAAATTCACATGCAAATAACACAGCCGGTGCAATCTGTAATTATTGATCCGGAAAACAAATTGCCCGACAGCAACCGAAAGAATAACGTCTGGAAAGAAGGATAAATAAATACTTTTACAATCCATCATCAAAAATCTTTTTTATGAAACACATTTTCACTTTTCTGTTTTCTTTATTCATTACAGGATTTGCTTTTGCACAAACACCAATGCAAACAACCGTTGAATATAACGGGCAAAAATATCCATGCTACCTTGTAGAATATAATCTTCCACCCGATGAAACGGAGAATGTGATTAAAAATAAATTAAAATCAGAAGGCTATAATGCAGAAAAATCGAAAGGCTTTCTGGTTTATAGAAATGTCCGGCTGTAGGATTTAAACTCTTCGGAAGCACAGGATGTTTTTTTTAAGATTGAAAGAAAAAGCCGCAAAGAAAAAGACAAATCTTTGGTGACCATGATCGCCGCAAAATCAGGAGTAATTCCGGAAGACAAAGTAAAAGGCGCTAAATCCATTGCCAATATTGAGCCTTCAGCAAACAGCGTTTCTTTTATTAAAAGCTTTGAAAACGGAATTAATTTGCAAACTCATAACCTTGTTGTTTCCGCACAGGAAGAAGAAGTGGCCACTGCAGAAAAAAAATTAAAAAGTTTACAGGATGCACAGGTTAAATTAGAAAAGAAAATAAAAGATTACCAGTCAGACCTTGAGAAGAATAAAAAAGATCAGGAAAATCAAACTGGTGAAATAGCCAAACAAAAAACTTTACTTGATCAAAAGAAAACAGAAACGATTGTAGAGTAAAGCTGCCGGGTTTTATTTAATTTAGAAACTGATTTTTCCCCTTTCTTCGTTTACTGAATCTCCTTTTTTTGCCTTCAAATAACTTTTTCAATCTTATATTTATAACTTCAAAAATCCCTACATTTAAAAACGCATTCCAAACTATTTTTACTACCAGTACTGTAACTAAAGAATTTCTAAATAAAAAAATAAAATGAACAAAAAACTTTTGCTTTGGAGTATCGTTGTTGCACTTGGTGGATTTTTGTTTGGCTTCGATGTAGCCGTTATTTCCGGTGCAGAACAAGATATTAAAAGAGTTTGGGAATTGAGCGATGTACTTCATGGAATTGCAATTGGTGTTGCACTTTATGGTACTGTCATCGGTGCACTGTCAGGCGGCATTCCTGCTACCAAATGGGGAAGGAAAAAAACTTTACTCTGGATCGGAATATTATACCTGATATCTGCCTTAGGATCGGCTGTTGCTCCTGGTGTATATATTTTTATGGCATTCCGGTTACTCGGTGGCTTTGCAATCGGCGCTTCCTCAGTCGTAGCTCCAATGTATATTTCTGAAATTGCACCGGCAAAAAACAGGGGAAAATTAGTGGCTACGTTTCAGTTTAATATTGTATTCGGAATTCTAATGGCTTATTTATCCAACTATCTGTTGCAAGGAGTTGGCGGCAATGACAGTTGGCGTTTGATGCTCGGAATCGTTGCCATTCCTGCCTTGGCTTATAGCATTCTCGTATTGTTCATACCCGAGAGCCCACGCTGGTTAATTGT
>DATILZ010000370.1:0-3419 GCA_035475995.1 Hanamia sp.
CTCCATCAAATTGAAATAAGCCATTTTTCCAGGCCATTACTTCATTCATATCGGTCTTTTTTATTTCTATCTTATTTGCATTCTCGTCCAATACACCCTGCTCTCCGGGTTTCAATAAACTGGAAGCTGCGCCTCTTTTTATTTTCACACTACCTTCTAACAAACTGGTTTCTATTGTACCTTCATCCGTATACGCATTTACATTAAAATGCGTTCCCAGCACTTCCACCTGCATTCCATTTACATTTACATGAAAAGGCTTTTCTTTATTTTTTGCAACTTCGAAATAAGCTTCCCCAGTTAATTCTACATCACGATGATTGCCGGTAAAAGCAGTAGGAAAGTGTATGGAAGATGATGCATTCAGCCATACTTTACTTCCATCAGGCAATACAAGCTGATATTGTCCCCCGCGTGGGGTTGTAAGCGTATTATAAACTACAGGTGCATTGTTTTTAGCTGAAGTTGAAGCGTCATATACCAATAAAGCGCCCTGCTTTTTTATTTTTGTACTTCCCCCTTTAATATTTCCATTTTGTACGCTATCCAATACAATCTTACTTCCATCGGCAAGGGTAAGAATTGCATGGTTCCCGCCGGGTAAAATTGTTGATGCCTTTGCAGCTGAAAGAGCAACACGGGAAACCATCTTTCCTTTATTTTGATTTGACAGAACCCAATAAACTGTGCCGCAAATAAACAAAATCGCTACTGCTGCAGCCATACGGGGCCAGAGTTTGAAAACTGGTTTATTGTTTTCAATAGGCACAACCTTAGCTTTATCTTTTTGCAAAATGTTTTGAAGAATAGAGGCCGCAGTATCATCCGGCATTGAAGCTTCTACTCCTGTGTTTTCGATTAGTTTGTCCAGCAGTTTTTTTATTTCAGCTTTATTTTTTGAAGCCGAAAGTAAGTTCATCAACTCTTCTTCCTCTTTATCAGAACAATTTTGTTGAACATAACAGTTAAATAAATATTCCAGGCGGGATGCAGGCATATAGAAAATTTTTCTTCTCTTTTATATAAGAGTACCTTCTACCTGATGTTGGGTGGGTGGAAATGAAAATTTATTTTATTATCTCAAATATGGCAGATAGTAAGATCGTCAATCCAATAAGGGTATTTAAATGAAGCATGCAATAATTGCGGATATTTTTCATGGCCTGTGCCAGGTGAAATTTGACTGTTTCCGGTTGCAATTGAAGCAGCTCAGCTACTTCACCCCGTTTTAAATCCTCCTCTTTCATTAATTTATAAACCTGCTTTTGTTGATGAGGCAAACGATCAATCGCTTTTTGCAGCAAGGAGGTAAATTCTTTATCAATAAGGTAATCTTCTGCATTGTTATGAATGAGCGATTCATTATTTTCAGATAGCAAAACTATTTTATAGTTTTTGGCAATTTGCTTTAATATTTTGTAAGTCTCGTTCCGGGCAATTGTAAAAAGATAAGCGCTAAAACTTTCTATTTCATTTAATGTGACTCTTCTTGTCCATATTTTTAAAAATACATCCTCTGCAATTTCTTCAGCAACAGTAGTGGAATGAGTAAGTTTTAATGCAACTCCATATATTCTATTTCGATAGTGATCAAATACAGTAGCAAAAGCTTGTTCATCTCCCTGAGATATCATTTGAAGTAATTCTCTCTCGTTATGTAAAGCTGATAGTTGCAAATTATAGCAGTTAAAAAAAAGTTAAAGCATAACCGAAACTAAGAAAAAGGAACTGAAGAAGCAAATTTTTTTTGATAAAAAGGAGCGTTTTTGTCTTTTTCGTTAAATATTTTGCTATTGAAACATGCACAAGGGAATAAAGGTGAACAGAAAACACATTAAAATTAATGACGAGAAAAAATTGAAAAATATCATCTTACTGCCATTATTTTTCTTGTTTTACACATTTTAATGTACAATTATTTAGAAAGGCAGTAGTACCTTTTCGCCTAATTTTAAACACTGCTCATAAGCAACTTTTCAATAACCATTTCCTATAACAAAACAAAAGCCATCATTACTGATGGCTTTTGAAAAATTAAACAACAAACAATTATCAGGATAAACTGTAGCCTCCGGAAAATCCGGCAAGCTCCAGGCTTCTTTTTTTAAGTTTTACAATATCCAAAGATTCAATCACCGGATCTGCAGTGAGTATCAGGGAAACATTATTTTTCTTCCACCAATCGCTTTGCTTCAGTTTTTCAAAATGAATAATGCCGACTAAATAATTGATCTGTTCATTGGAATGCCATTCTTCAATACTTTCAAAATCATCTTTGCGGATGTGATTCCAATCAGTAAAGCCAACATAGGTTTTTACATAAAAATCATTGGTCAGTTCATTCGGCTGATGATGATACAATTTTTTATATTCATATTTATAATCGTAACGCAGCGCAGAAATATCACTCAAGACAGCTGAGGCTGTTGGTAAACTACCAGCTCCTTTTCCGTAAAAAAACTGTTTATCTGCAAAGGAACTTTCTATCACTACTCCGTTGTATTCATTTTTAATGAAGGCCAGCTGGTCATCTTTTTTTACAAACTGAGGTAATACAAAAGCTGCAACTTTTCCATTCTTCAATTTTTTTGCAGAGGCAACCAGCTTTATTACACAGTCTTTTTTCTCAGCCTGCTGCGCATCTTCAGCGGTAATACTTTGTATGCCTGTAAAAATGATTTCATCTTTTTTTGGCAAAATTCCATAGGCATGTGTCAATAAAAAAGTCCATTTATTCAGCGCATCAAATCCTTCTACATCCAACACCGGATTGCTTTCGGCAAAACCGAGTTGCTGCGCCTGCAACAATGCATTTTTAAAAGAAAGTTTTTCGTCCAGCATTTTTGTAAGAATATAATTGGTAGAGCCGTTTACCACCGCATTAATGGAATGCAAAAGATCATTGTCGTAATATTCTTCCAAATTCCTGATCACCGGAATGGAAGCGCAGCACGCTGCTTCATAAAGAAATGAAACCCCGGTTTTTTGTTCCAGCTCCAATAACTCCGGCAAGTGCTCCGCAATCATTTTTTTACTGGCGCTCACTACTGATTTGCCATTTACAAATGCGGTTTTCACAATTTCATACGCTGCATCCGCATCGTCTATCAATTCAACAATGATGTTTATTTCAGGATCATCCAGCAAAATATTTTTATCAGTTGTAAATAATTGCAGGGGTGCGTTTCTTTTTTTGTAGCTGTTTTTTATACATACCTTTTTAATTGTTGCATTCAGCGAGGGCGTCTGGTTCAGCACTTTATATAGTCCTTCACCTACCACACCAAATCCAAAAATTCCTAACACTAATTTCTTATGGGTTTCCATCTTTTTTATTTAAAATATTTATACTAATTCTGTTTTTACTCAAATTCCGGTTGGTGAAGACACCAACCGGGGCTCTGAACGGCCGCGGTAGC
>DATILZ010000371.1:0-8355 GCA_035475995.1 Hanamia sp.
AATAATTTTTCTCCCATTCGGTGCAAAAATCGTCGAAAGCAATACGGGACTGCATTTACAAATTATGCACAATTCTTTTCCACAGGCTGTTGATATTTTAAGATATGTTTTATGGAGGAGAAAAAATATTTTCGTTGTCCCGCTTTACAAAAATAAATTATAAACAAAAATATTATAACAAATGTCTGATACAAAACAAACCGGTCTTCGCTTCTCCCGGCATTTTACAAAAGAAGGTATTTCTCCTTTTGAAATGTTTGAATATGACTACCGCACTTCGGTAATCAAAAATACCACCGGCGAAGTGGTTTTTCAAATGGACAATGTAGAAGTGCCGAAACAATGGAGCCAGATTGCAACAGACATTTTAGCCCAAAAATATTTTCGCAAAGCGGGTGTACCGCAAGCTAATGGAGGAACAGGAAGAGAAACATCTGTAAAACAAGTGGCACATCGTATGGCACATTGCTGGCGTGTTTGGGGCGAACGTAATAATTATTTTGCTTCAAAAGAAGATGCACAGATTTTTTATGACGAATTGATTTACGGAATTTTAAACCAGGCTTGTGTACCCAATTCTCCTCAATGGTTCAATACAGGTTTACATGAAGTTTATGGCATTACCGGCAAACCTCAAGGGCATTATTATGTGGATGGAAAAGATGGAGTTTTGAAAAAATCGACTTCCGCTTATGAGAGACCGCAACCTCATGCATGTTTTATTCTAAGTGTGGAAGATGACCTGGTAAATGATGGGGGTATTATGGATTTGTGGGTGCGCGAGGCAAGGATTTTTAAATATGGAAGCGGTGTAGGAACCAATTTCAGTTCTATTCGCGGAGAAGGCGAAAAACTGAGTGGTGGCGGCACTTCCAGCGGCTTAATGAGCTTTTTAAAAATAGGAGATCGTGCTGCAGGAGCTATAAAAAGCGGTGGCACTACACGCCGTGCTGCAAAAATGGTTTGCCTGGATATTGACCATCCTGAAATTGAAACTTTTGTAAACTGGAAAGTAGAAGAAGAGAAAAAAGTAGCTGCATTAATTGCGGCAGGTTATCCAAGCGATTATGAAGGCGAAGCTTATAAAACAGTAAGCGGGCAAAACAGTAATAATTCAGTACGCATTTCCAATGAATTTTTTCATGCCTTAGAAAAAGATAGTGAGTGGCATTTAAAAGCAAGAAGCGATGGTCACACGATGAAAACCATCAAAGCAAAAAAACTTTGGGACGAAATCACATTTGCAGCATGGGCTTGCGCTGATCCGGGAACACAATATGATACTACCATTAATGAATGGCACACCTGTCCTGAAGGCGGAAGAATCAGGGCGAGCAACCCATGCAGCGAATACATGTTTTTGGATAATACCGCCTGCAATCTTGCCTCAGTAAATCTTCGTAAATTTTTTAATGAAGCTGATAATATTTTTGATGTTCCCGGATTTGAATATACCGTTCGTTTGTGGACAACTGTTTTGGAAATTTCTGTTTTAATGGCGCAATTTCCAAGCAAAGAAGTAGCACAGCTAAGTTATGATTACCGGACTTTAGGATTGGGTTTTGCAAATCTCGGCAGTATGCTAATGGTAAGTGGAATTCCTTACGACAGCGATAAAGCCCGTGGAATTGCCGGAGCTATTACAGCAATCATGACCGGGATTGCTTACAAAACCTCTGCTGAGCTTGCAGAACATTTAGGCACTTTTAGCAAGTACGAAGAAAATAAAAATCACATGCTTCGCGTGATGCGGAATCATCGTGCAGCCGCATATGATGCAATGGATGCATATGAAGGAATCGAAATAAAACCTCAGGGAATTAATGTAAAAGATTGTCCTGATTATTTACTGAAAGCCGCTACCAAAGCCTGGGATGATGCAGTAATGTTGGGAGAAAAATTTGGTTACAGGAATGCGCAAACGACTGTCATTGCTCCCACAGGAACTATTGGCCTGGTGATGGATTGTGATACAACCGGCGTTGAACCTGATTTTGCTTTGGTAAAATTTAAAAAACTGAGTGGGGGTGGCTATTTTAAAATTATTAATCAAAGCGTGCCACAGGCATTGCGCAATTTGAAATATTCAGAGAAGGAAATTGAAGAAATTGTAAATTATGCAAAAGGACATGCTTCTTTAAAAAATGCCCCACACATTAATTTCGAATCACTTTCTAAAAAAGGATTTAGTGAAAAAGATATTCAGAAAATAGAATCCGCATTGCCAACGGCTTTTGAGATTGGTTTTGTTTTTAATGCTTTTAATCTGGGCGAAGAATGTTTGCAACGTTTGGGTTTTAAAGCCGAAGATTATAACAATTTCGAATGGAGTTTGTTGGAAGCATTAGGATTTACCGATGCGCAAATTGAAGAAGCAAATATTTATATCTGCGGCACGATGACAGTTGAGGGCGCGCCATATCTAAAAGAAGAACATTTACCGGTTTTTGATTGTGCGAACAAATGCGGCAATACCGGCAAACGATATATTCATTATAGTGGCCATATTCGAATGATGGCTGCGGCGCAACCTTTTTTAAGCGGTGCTATTTCCAAAACCATTAATCTTCCAAATGAAGGAACGATGGAAGAAATCGCCGACGCATATTTAATGAGTTGGAAACTCGGATTAAAAGCGTGTGCGCTATATCGTGATGGTTCAAAATTATCACAACCGTTGAGCAATAAAAGTGACAAGAAAAAGAAAAATGCTGATGAATCAGAATCAGAAAGCAAGGAACAGCAACATGAAACTGCACTTGTAAATATGGGACAGTTAACAATTGATGACCTTTTGGAAGAAGTAAATAAAAGAGTTCAAAACAGCGAGGATACTTCGTTGAAACGTCAGCTGGCCATGATTGTAGAGCGCAGAACTTTACCGGCAAAACGCAGAGGATTTACTCAAAAAGCAAAGATAAACGGACAGGCATTATTCCTCAGAACCGGCGAATACAGTGATGGAACATTGGGAGAAATTTTTATTGATATGGCTAAGGAAGGAGCTACCATGCGCAGCATGCTCAACTGCTTTGCCATCGCTATTTCCATCGGTTTGCAATATGGTGTTCCGTTAGAGGAATTTGTAGAAAAATTTGTATTTACCCGCTTCGAACCATCTGGAATGGTAGAGCATCCAAATATCAAAACCACTACTTCCATTATTGATTTTATGTTCCGTTCATTAGCGTATGAATATTTGGGAAGAAATGATTTGGTTCATGTATTGGATAAACCTGAAGTAGAAAATTTAGGAAATGAGCCGTGGGATGAAAATACGCCCACTATTGGTGAACGCGTTCCGGAATTGAGCGAGATAAGAGTAACCGGTTCTACTAACGGTAAAGCACAAACGCAAAAATCTTACAGAGCTGAACATATCAAAAAAGAAAGCACCGGCCTGGATGCAGTAAACAGGGCGGCTAAAAATATGCAGGGTGATGCACCGGCATGCAACACTTGTGGGCACATTACCATTCGCAGCGGCACCTGCTACAAATGCCTGAATTGCGGCAACAGCATGGGTTGCAGCTAAAATTCTCTCTCTCTGGGGTATTATAAAAAGGGCCATCTTGAAAAGGATGGCTTTTTTTATACTATTTAGAATAATTTTATCAAAATTCAAAAAACCAATCTATTTATCTTTTTACTGAAAGATATATTTACACGTCTTAAATATCGTCCTATCATTTCAAATAAAAAACCCTCCTTATTAAAGAGGGTTTTATTTTTAATAATAATTTTTTTATAGAAAAAAGAAAAATTATTTCCCAATCAACTTTCCAAAATAATGAACAGTTCTTACTAATTGAGAAACATAGCTCATTTCATTATCGTACCAACTTACAGTTTTTACCAATTGATTTTCACCAACAGTTAATACTTTGGTTTGTGTAGAATCGAATAAAGAACCAAAATGCATTCCGATGATGTCGGTGCTTACAATTTCATCCTCATTGTAGCCATAACTCTCATTGGCAGCAGCTTTCATCGCATTGTTAACTTCATCAACGGTAACTTTTTTATTTAAAATTGTTGTAAGTTCTGTTAGTGAACCGGTGATTACCGGAACACGTTGTGCCACGCCATCCAGTTTGCCATTCAATTCCGGCAAAACCAGGCCGATAGCTTTTGCTGCGCCTGTACTGTTTGGAACAATGTTAGCGGCGGCGGCTCTTGCCCTGCGCAAATCACCTTTTGGATGAGGTGCGTCTAATGTATTCTGGTCGTTTGTATAAGCATGAATGGTAGTCATAAAACCGGTAGCAATTCCGAAAGTATCATTCAACACTTTTGCCATTGGAGCAAGGCAGTTAGTTGTACATGAAGCACATGAAATAATGGTTTCGCTTCCGTCAAGAATATTATGATTTACATTAAAAACAATGGTTTTAACACCACCGGTTGCAGGCGCTGAAATCACCACTCTTTTTGCTCCTGCCGTAATATGAGCTTCAGCTTTGGTTTTGTCAGTAAAGAAGCCGGTACTTTCTATTACTACATCCACATTATCTGCTCCCCATGGAATTTGTGCAGGATCACGCTGTGCATAAATTTTTATTTCTTCACCATTTACAACAATGGAATTATCAGTACTTTTTACCTCACCCTCAAATCTTCCCTGGGCGCTATCATATTTTAATAAATGAGCCAATTGTTTCGGGCTTGTCAGATCATTTATCGCCACTACATCAATGCCTTCCATATTATAAATCTGCCTGAATACCAAACGGCCAATTCTGCCAAAACCATTTATTGCAACTCTTACTGTGTCCATGATTATTTTGTTTTTGATTTTAAATTAAGGTTGCAAATTTAAGTTATGTTGAATAAAATTCACCAATTTCTATATCTGCGCTTTAAAAAAAGAAAGGAGCACCAGCTTTTGTTGAATTTTAAAGAAAAGGTTTTACATTATTTCGGTTTTGTTCAATTTTTTAAACGCTCCACTTTACACACACTAATCTTCATGACATTGTCATTATTACATTAAAAACTTTTTTAGAAGACAATAAAATGACGATAAAAGTGTTTTATCTTTGAAAATTATTAAAAAAAAACAAAACGCTTATGAAAAACACATTATTCTTGCCGGTACTGGCCGTTCTATTAATTTTTGGTTGTGGCAAACCTAATCCAAACTCAACTCAAAGCGCTTTTCCATCGAAAGCAGAAACAAAACCTCAATATGACCAAACCAGTTTCGGTGTTTATAAAGGTGTAATTATTGGTTCTTCAGGGTTTATTGTTTTCAGAATTAATAATGGAGACAACATTGTAAAAGGTTATCTGACAATTGATGATAAAAAGGATACTTTATCAACTACTCAAACCCTTGTTGCAGGCAAACCAATAGTAGATTTGAAATTTACAGGCAAATTTTCTTCAATGGTTTTAAATGCAGAGGCGGATGGCAACAGTGCGGAAGTTACAGATATAAAAATTGAGGGTCATCCGGGAAATGTGGCTGGAATTGTTGTTCATGAAAATTCAACTCAACAGGTTTTTTGTTATGAAGGAAAATTCAGTGGAAACCAGACAGGTACTTTTAATTGTACAAAAATCGGAGCAGGCCGCGGCGATTCTACGGAAGGATTTGTAAGTTTATATTTTGCAGCAAAGTTTGCTCTTGATACGCTTTATACCGGTGGCGGATATCTTTATCATAATGAAGTTGAGGCAAGGATCTATAATCCTTCAAACTGGAGAAGCGAATTTTATATTCAAGGTAAATTTAACAATGATAATTTCACTGGTACCTGGGATTTTAGTGAAGTTTATGGCAAGGGAACTTTTAGTTGTGTAAGAACCTATTAATTCAAATAAACAATCTTCTGTGTAAAAACACAGTAACAATATGAAACAACTAAAATTTTCCTGTCTCTTTATTCTCATAGCCGGAATAGCTTCAGGCCAAAGTGATTCTAGCTACCTTTTTACAAAGGGCAATAAAATTGAAATCTCTAATTACTTCTGGTCAGGCTTTGGGAAATTTATGCAGTTTCCCACAATAAGTTATGAAGTAAAAACAACGGATATGAAATCGCAACCCTTTTGAAGACAAGCGTGCAAAATAAGGGTAAAAGCGTTTTCAAAAAAGAAATACAACTTGCCCGTAATGCAAATGATATTTATTATGACCTATCCTTTTGGCTTAATGATACAATTTTGCAAAAGGAACTGGTAATTCAGGCAAATATAAAAACTGACACCTTATTTTATTTTGCCGTTGGAGACCCAATGGTATATCTCTCAAAAGGGAATATCAATGATGCTCTTAAACCATATTCTTATATTTTGGTGGAAACAGATATGTTTGAATACATGGATGAGAAAAAAACAAGCAAAACAATTTAATGAAGGATATAATGAAATTACTTATAATAAATTGATAAGAACCATTAGAACTAACAGAACTGATTGGTCATCCAGAAAAATGAATTTTGATTATCGCAAAATTGAAGGAATTGAAAAGGTTACAACAAAAGCAGGAACATGGACTTGTTATAAAATCGTAAATAAAGACACGCAGGCAAAAGGCATGTATAAAAACATATCTCTTGTTGATTATTTCGCTCCGGGTTTTGGACTTCTTAAAACTGAATCCTATTATAAGAAAAGAATGGTGGCTTATTCGGAGATTTCAAAAGTGTATTAAAAATTTAATCATTCATGAAAAATATTCTTTTTCTTATTTTATTTATCCTTGTTGGTACCTCAGCTTTTGCGGTTGAAACAGAAGGATACTTTATTACAAAAAAAGGGGACACGATAAGAGGAAAAATACAAGTGCCACTTATAAAAAAAATAACCATTGGAGCGTCATCGCAATTTATTTTTGATCCTTTGAAAGATGATTTACCTGATGAATCGAAAGATATTGATTATACTGAATTGACTTTTGATTTTAAATTTTCTGAAAATGAGGGAAAATTTAAAAAGATTGACAGATTAAAAGTAAAAGGATTTGGATTTATATATAAAGAACGGCATTATGATTTTGAAACATGGGATATAACTGCCAATAAGCAAATTTATTTGATTCCTTCTACTGGTGATGTAGCACCGGATGGTGTTTATTTTATCCTCAGAAGTGTGGATGGAGCACTGCCAATCTATTCACTATTCCAAAAAAAAGAAATGTCAAAAAAAATGGATGCAAATAAAAGTCGTGAAAATGAAACTAATCCATCCCGGCCTTTTAACTATAAAGAATATGATGGTGAAGCTACCAAACGCGATATTATTTTCGAACATCCTGACAAAGGACTTATTTATATTTCGAATCAGTATCCACTTCTTATGAAATTTCCGGCGGCTTTGAAATATTTAGAGTTTGAGGAAGAGTTTATTTCCGGTTTGGGAAAGCATGATAATCTGCTTGACGTGGTGAAAAAATATAACAAATGGAAATCCGCTCACTAAATTTGTAAAGGTTTAAAGTCGTAAAAGCAATTCCAATTGTAAAGATGTAAGACGATATAGTTTGTTGCATTTTACAAGTAATTCAATTCTGAAGCCCGGCTTTTGCTTATCAGTATTTAAAGAAATTACTTTCAAAATCTAATAACCGGCCTTGATTCCCGGTTATTAATTTTTCAAATAACACAGGAAGTTTGTTATTATAAAATATCTCTCCATCAATCTTTCTTATCTTCGCCGCCCTTTTTTCAAAAAAAAAAATTTCAATATACCATGCTTCTCGTCCAGGCAAAAAAAACATTGAGACTTGCTTTTCCCATTATTTTGGGAGAAGTGGCTCAAATGTCGCTGGGCATTATTGATACGGCAATGGTGGGCGCCGTAAGCTACAAACAGCTGGCTGCAGCGGCTTTGGTGATGAGCGTAATTAATATTCCTTATGTTTTTGGAATCGGAATTACCATTTCGGTTTCACAAATGGTGTCTATGGCCAATGGAAGAAGAGATAAGAAATTAGTAAGCCATTATTTATACAACGGCTTCTGGGTTTGCGCTATTTCGGCAGTGATTATTTCCCTTGTGATAGAATTCAGTAAAAATATTTTATTTCACTTGGACCAGGACCCAATCGTTGCTCAGCTTGCTTTGCCTTATTTGCAAATAATGGGATGGTCTGTAATTCCGATGTTACTTTTTCTGGCTTTGAAACAATTTACAGACGGGCTGGAACATACGAAAACGGCAATGATCCTTTCGTTGTCTGCGCTTCCGATAAATGTTTTTTTAAACTGGCTTTTAATTTACGGCAACTGGGGATTTCCAAGAATGGAACTGCTGGGTGCGGGATGGGGAACATTAATCACAAGGATATTAATATTTGTTGTGCTCGGATTGATCATTTTATATCATCACACTTTCAGAAGATATGTGGCT
>DATILZ010000372.1:0-11281 GCA_035475995.1 Hanamia sp.
GGAATTTCTGTAGAAAATGCGCAGGTAAAAATCAATGGAACTAAATTTTCTCAAACCGGACCGTTATTAATTACACATTGGGGATTTAGCGGGCCAGCGGTTTTAAAATTATCCGCTTTTGCTGCAAGAGAACTTTCAAAAATGAATTATGATTTTTCAATTTCCATAAACTGGCTTACCGGTTATCATGAAAATTCTGTTTTGGAAAAATTAAAATCTGTAAGGATTGAATTTGCGTCCAAAAAAATGATCAACAAAAATCCTTTTAATCTTCCCCAAAGATTCTGGGAATATCATCTGAATGAATGCAGCATTAATTCTGAAATAAGATGGGCAGATCTACCGGCAAAACAGCAAAACCAATTAGCCAGACAATTATGTTCACAGCAATTTCAGGTGAAAGGAAAAACAACGTTTAAAGAAGAATTTGTAACAGCCGGAGGAATCCAATTAAATGAGATAGACGCCAATACAATGGAAAGTAAAATTGTTCCACAACTTTTTTTTGCAGGAGAAATTTTGAATGTGGATGGAATAACCGGCGGCTTTAACTTTCAACATGCATGGACAAGTGGGTGGATTGCAGCAAAAGAAATTGCACGAAAATGTGAAGAATTCAGAATCCAGTTAAAGAGATTTTGAAAAATAGGAATTCATGTTTTTTATTGGTTTAAGGTGATTCATGCTTTCACTTTTATAAAAAATTACCAATAGCGAAACATTTTCTTTTCAATAAAAGTAATTAAATACTTTTATTGAGTCATCTTTACAATCTAAAATTTTTAATGATGGAAATGAAAGAAATTTATAGTAATGAAAAATATAAAGTGCTGAATGTTACTTTAAATGCCGGTGAAAAAATGCCGTTACATCAAGCTACTTCAGATGCATTTATAATCTGCAGAAAAGGGAAAGGCAGAATCACTTTTTCAGATAGAATTGTTGATTTGTGTCTTGGCGAAACATTATTAATAAAAGCGAATGAGCAACATAAAATGGAAATTCTGGAAGATTTTTGTTCCTGTATTACATTGGAAAATGATGGTAAAATAAAATTTGTTTAAGCAAACTGAGTTCTTTCCGTGCAGTTTATAGAAATAGCTGTTTATAATTTTGCATAAATAAAACAAGAATCCCATTAATTGTTTCTTTGCTCATTCAAACATTTATATCATTGAAATTATGCATCAGCAGATTACAAATCAGCACATCAGCAGATTAGTACATTAGCACATTGTTCGTTTTTATTTCCTGCCATAAATGTTGAATCAACCCATCGGCAAGGCCGATTCTTGGTACGTATATGTCTGATGAGCCGGCCCATCTCATTACCGCGATATAAATTTTAAGTGCGGGCACAATTACATCCGCACGATCCTCTTTTAATTTATAAACACTGATGCGGTCGTGCAAAGAAACATTGCTTAATTCTTTATAATAATCGCGAAGCAAGTCGAATGATAACGGCTTTCCTTCCTTTCGTTTACTCAATGAGAATACTTTATTGATATTTCCGCCAGATCCAATGGCAATAACGGTTTTAAAGCCTTTTGTTTTATTTTTTACTACATCTTTCATTTCATCCCAAGAAGAATCAGGAACCTGGTTTTTAAGTAAACGGATCGTACCGATATTGAACGATTCTTTAAAGATCATTTCATTATTACTGAAAAATGTAAGCTCTGTGCTGCCACCCCCAACATCAATATATAAGTAAGAATGGTCTTTGTCTAAATTTTCAGCAATATGATTTTCAAAAACCAGTGAAGCTTCAAAGCTCCCTGAGATGACATCTATTTCAATTCCTGTTGCTTCTTTAACCAATAAAATTATTTCTTTTGAATTGACCGCATCACGCATTGCAGAAGTAGCACATGCTTTCAGCGCATTTATTTCATAAGCATTTGTTATGTGTAAAAAACCCTTCATCGTCTCCAGGAGCAAATGAATCTTTTTATCAGAAATTTTTCCGGTTTCAAAGACGTCAAAACCTAAGCGCAACGGCACTCTTACCAGGCTGAGCTTGGTAAAACAAGGTTTATTATTTTCTTCATCAATAACTTCCGTTACCAGTAAACGTGCTGCATTGCTGCCAATATCTATTGCCGCGAGTTTCAAATTTTAATATTTTTTTTTGAGTAGATAATTATAAATGCGGATTTGCGAACGTACTTTTTTTGCACCCTCCGCTTCTACATACCTGTTGGAAAGTTCATTATCCAATACTCTTGCTTTCACGTTATCGCTTAATTGAATTTCCAGGATATCTTTCAATTCCTCCTGGATATTTTTATCATAAACCGGGCACGCCGCTTCTATACGGTGATCCAGGTTCCTGATCATCCAATCAGCCGATGAAATATAATATTTTTCTTTCCCTTCATTGTGAAATATCATTACCCTTGCATGCTCCAGGTATTCATCTACAATGCTGATTGCTTTTACTTTTTTCTTAAACTTTTTATTCTGCGTAAACATGCAGCATATTCCACGGATGATCATTTTTATTTTTACCCCTGCACGTGCAGCCTCATAAAGTTTTAAAATTAATTCCTCATCACTGAGTGAATTTAACTTTAGAATAATCGAAGCCGGTTTATCTTCTTTTGCATTTTTAATCTCTTTGTTGATCAGCGTAGTGATCTCTTTACGCATGCTTATCGGGCTCACTAATAATTCTTTACAGGCTTTCAGATTTTGCTGATTTTTTGGATTTTCCAGGTAATTAAAAATCCTGTTTACATCTGCCATAATTTGCCTGTTGCTTGTGAGCAGACAGTGATCGCCATATACAACACTCGTTTTCCCATTCAGGTTTCCGGTACTTACAAATCCGTAATGAACTGCCCGGTTATTCACTTTTCTTTTGATAATGCAAAGCTTGGCGTGCACTTTTAAATTAGGTAAACCGACAAAAACTTTTACACCTGCATCTTCCAGTATTTCTTTCCAATGTATGTTGGCTTCCTCATCAAACCGCGCCCTCAACTCGAGAATTACAGTTACTGATTTTCCATTTCTTACCGCATTTGTAAGTGCATTAATAATGTTGGAGTTTTCTGCAAGCCGGTAACACGTTAGTTTTATGCTTGTTACATCCGGCGCAATAGCGGCTTCCCGCAAAACATCAATGACAGAATCAAATGAATGGTATGGAAAATTTAAAAGCACATCTCTTTGCAAAATAACTTCCATTACACTTTTTACATTTTGCAAAAGGGGATGAATAAAAGGCTTTTTCCGGATGTTTTTTTCACGGAATACTTCGTCAGGGAAATTGATAAAATCTTTGAAATTATGAATGCGTTCACCGGACTGAATCAGATCTCTGTTAGAAAGTTCCAGTCTTTTAATTAAGTAATTCAAGAGGCTGCTGTCAATTTCTTTATCAAATGTAAAACGCACCGGCTTTGCTTTTTTCCGGTTCTTTAGTCCTTTTTCTATTTTTTGAATGAGTGATGTAGAAAGGTCATTGTCGATGTCTATTTCCGCATCACGCGTCACTTTTATTATGTTGGAAGAAAACGTATCATAGCCAAAAAATGAAAAAATTTGTGGAAGGCTAAACCGGATAATATCTTCCAGCAGAATAATGTAACGGTAGTTTTCTTTAGAAGGAAGAATTACAAATCTTGATAATCTTGATGGCACAGAAACCAGCGCAAAACGATCCGGAATCGATCCGTCGGTTTTTGATAATTTACATGCCAGGTAAATAGATTTATCATTAAGAGTTGGAAATACCTGCAGGTTTTCAAGCATGAGCGGAACAATATTACTTCTGACATAATCATTAAAATAGGTAAGAACAAACTGCTCTTGTTCGCTGTTTAATTGTTGTTCTGTTAGTATAAATATCTGCTTTTTTTTTAGTTCTTCTATAATGATCTTCCACGTTCGGTTAAATTGATTCTGCTGATTGGTAACTTTAAAGTTTATCTCTTCCAAAATGGCTTCCGGAGAGGCTTCCAGGTGCATATTGGCTTTGTTGCCAAATTCCAACATTCGTTTTAAAGTGGCTACGCGTACTCTGAAAAACTCATCTACATTGCTTGAAAAAATTCCCAGGAATTTAATACGCTCTTTTAATGGAACAGTTTCATCTCCTGCCTCCTGCAACACCCTGCCGTTGAATGCAAGCCAGCTGATATCGCGTAAGATTATTTTGCGTTTGTCCATTGCCGTTAGTATTATCCATTTGCGCTGATCTTCTGTATAATGCCTGTTGTTGAAAATCCTTCTTTTATCGGAATGATCTCTATTCTGCCTCCGTTATTAAGCACTTCTTTCGAACCAACCATGGTTTCAATGGTATAATCGCCGCCCTTTATTAACACATCGGGTTTTATTATTTTTATCAGTTCCAGCGGTGTTTCTTCATTGAAAATAACAACTGCATCTACCATAATTAATGAAGCAATGATTAATGCCCGTGAATTTTCATTGTTTACAGGCCGGCTTTCACCTTTTAATTTTTTTACAGAAGCATCCGAATTTACTCCAACGATCAATACATCTGCAAAGGATGCAGCTTCGGATAAAACTGCAATATGCCCTTCATGCAATATGTCGAAAACACCATTTGTAAATGCAATGGTTTTACTTTTTAATCTCATCCTGATCACTTCCTGTTTTATCTCTTCAGTCGTAAATATTCGTTGGTTCAATGTGTCGCTCTTTTTCATTCTTATTTTTATTTTGATAAATTAACAAGCCAAAACATACAATTCCTACTGCAATAACAATACCCGTTGTAACGCCCCACATTAGCCATCCGAAAGAAATGTTATCTACATTATAAATAAGTAATACCTGTTGTACGGCGATTGGAAAAGCGCCTAATCCTCCGGGCGAAACGATCATTGCCAATGTCGCCAGCGACAGAACACTAAATGCTGCGCCAATTCCAAGTGAAGAAGTTGCTGAAAGAGCGGAAAAACCTATGTAAACCTCCAGGAAATAGCAAGTCCAGATGAAGATCGTATGTGCCAGAAATTTCTTCCTTTTTTTTAAATGCAGGATGGTAGAAAAGCCTTCTTTTAGTCCAATGTGCAAGCCTTTTACTTTAATAATATAAGGATGGCTTTTGTAGCGTTTGAAGATCCATTTTATAATGAAAAAGACTATGATTGCTAAGATTAGAATGATCAATACAATAAGCCAGATTGGAGCAGCCTGTTTATAACTCGTCATTTGGCTGATCTTTGTTTTTATAAAATCACTAACGGTTTCTATCTGGATAAGGAAAGTGATCACAATTAATACCGCATAACAAAAAAGATCCAGGATCCTTTCGATCAACATTGTGCCAAATAATTTGGGTACTGGTATTTTTTCATAGCGGCTCAGTAACGTACATCTTAGGATCTCGCCGGCACGTGGTAAAAAAGTGTTGGCAAGATAACCGCACATAACAGTATAAAAAGTATTCGAAGTTTTTGGTTTATAACCCATTGGTTCTATCAGGATCTTCCATCTTACTGCACGGCTGATGTGTCCGAATAAAGTGAGTATAAAAACCGGTATGAGATAGATGTAATGTGCATGCCGCAATGATTCCGTGAATTGAATTTTTTGCAATGGAGTCATCTTACTGATCTGCCACCATGTTAAAAAAATTCCTATTCCAAGGAAGATTAAATATTTTAAAACTGTGAGAAGTTTTTTCTTCATAAAAGCTTACAAGGTAATAAACCAATAGTAATTTATGGGTTTATCAGAAGATTATCAATTAATCTCACGTCATTGAGATATGCCGCCACCAGCAGAACGAGGTTTTTATTCCCATTAAAATCGCTTACTAATTTAAGATCATCTTGCTTTGCCAGTTCAAGATATTCCACTTTGAAACCATTTTTTTCAAGATCAATAGTCGCTTTATTTTTTAAAGTATGAAAATTTTCTTTGTTAATGTGGCTTTTTATAAAAGCCAGAGTTTCATAAAGCTTCGCGGCCAGTTTTCTTTCATCAGCATCCAACCTTAAATTCCTGCTGCTCATCGCCAGCCCGCTTTCTTCACGAAGGATCGGACAAATCACCAATTGAATATTTGCAACCATTAATTCAATCAGTCTTCTGATGACCATGCATTGCTGAAAATCTTTTTGACCCATAAAAAGAAAATCCGGCTCAACGATCTTTAATAATTTTTCTACGACCAGGCATACTCCCTGGAAATGTCCGGGCCGGAATTCGCCTTCCAGTATCGTTTCCAGGTAACCTAAATCAAAATGTGTTTGACGTGATTCTTCATCCGGATAAATTTCTTTCTCAGCCGGAAGAAATAAAATATCACAGCCGTTTTCTTCTAAAAGGAGAATGTCGTGTTCAATTGTTTTGGGATATTTTTTAAAATCATCAGGGTTATTGAATTGGGTTGGATTTACAAAAATACTGACAACTGTTATTTCAGTGGTCTTTTTGCTTTCCCTCAAAAGAGACAAATGTCCATTGTGTAAAGCACCCATTGTTGGAACAAAGCCAATCGAACTACCAGAAAGTTTTGCTTTTCTTACCTGTTTTATCAGATCTTTTACATATTTATAAATAATCATAAATCCGTTGTAATTGGTTTCAACATTGAGTTACACATTTGAATAAACGAAAAAAAATGGTAACTTTGCCGCCTGTTAAAAAAAAGATTAAGCTAATTAACCATTTGTAAATGTCGACAAAGAAAAGAATTTTATTCATAGCCAACGAAATGTCTCCTTATCTTGAGATGACAGAATTTGCAGAAATTGTAAACAGACTTGCGGTAAAATCCAATGAATCAGGAATGGAAGTTAGATGCATCATGCCCCGTTTTGGAATGATAAACGAACGCAGGCACAGGCTTCATGAAGTAGTACGTCTTTCGGGCATTAATGTTTCTGTTGAGGGTGATGATTATCCATTGGTAATAAAAGTGGCTTCTCTTCCCAATGCCAGGTTGCAAATTTATTTCCTCGATAATGAAGATCTTTTTAAAAGAAAATCTTTGTTTCATGATGAGAATGAAAAATGGTTTAGCGATAATGCTTTGAGAACCGTTTTATTTTGTAAAGGAGCCCTGGAAACGGTTAAAAAATTTGGATGGCCGCCGGATATTATTCATTGCAGTGGCTGGATGACCGGATTGATCCCTATGTACATTAAAACGGCTTACAAGAAAGAGCCGGTGTTTAGCAATTGCAAAGTAATTTATACGATCGGGCAAAATACTTACAAGGAAAAAATGGGTAGTGATTTTGCAAAGATCGCCACCATTAATTCTAATATCAAAGAAAAAGATATTGAAGTCTTTAATGAGGGAAGCAACACAGCCATGTTCAGAGGCGGCGCTACTTTTGCGGATGCCATTACTTTTGGCGCAGAAAAAGTAGATAAGAAACTGGTAGAAGAATTCAGTAAAGTGCGCGGCAAAAAGGTTTTGAAGTATAATGCTGAATCAGATTTAACAGACTATTTACAATTGTATGCCGACCTTGCCGGCAAATAATTTTCGTTCCTATTTATCTACCCAAATTTTACTTTACAAGTGTCTAAAACCCAATACAAGTCTGCGTTTACAGGAATATTGATTTTGTTTTTATTTGCATTTGGATGTACAAAAATTGATACTACTTCACTTGGCCAGAATCTGATCCCCGTTGTAGATAATATCCACACTTTCGATACTACTTTTAATATTATCGGTATCAATTATGACGATAACGAATGTGATACTATTAACAGAAGCAGCCTGTTCCCATTGGGCATTATTTCAAATGATCCTTTGTTTGGATCAAGTAGGGCAGCCATTTATGTTGAATTAAAACCATCATCTTTTCCTTATACTTTTCCAACGGCAGACGCAAATAGTTTTGTAGTGGATTCTGCAATTTTAGTGATGAGCTATTCACATACCTTCGGTGATACGAGTGCGCTTGCAAAGGTAAATGTATATCAACTTGCGGATAGTTTCCATGTAGCTGATAATTATACAACGTGCAAAGTTTTAGGTTATGATAATTCTTCTTTACTCGGTACAAAAAGCTATTTTCCTTATGTTTTAAAAGATTCGGTACACGCCTACCAGGAAGAAGCTGCCAATCAATTAAGGATTCCGCTTTCAAATGCTTTTATTCAAAAATTCATAACTGATTCTGCTCAGATTTTCAGAAGCGATAGTGATTTTATAAACTATTTCAAAGGATTTGCAATTGTGCCTGATGAAGCAACAGGTGGCCAGGGGCTTAATTATTTTGATTTTACGGCTTCACGTTTATCTATCTACCTGAGATATAAAAACGCAACGGTAGCAGATACCAGCGTAATTAATTTTGCGGTTACCGGGTCATCGGGATTATCCAATTCCCTGATAAGGGACAGGGGTACTTCCGAAATTACTAAACATCTTTCGCATCCCGCTACCGGTGATAGTTTGATTTATATTCAAACTTCTCCCGGCACTTATGCATTGCTTACTGTTCCGGGCCTTAATAATTTATCTAACAGGGTAATTAATCGTGCAGAATTGATTGTTGACCAGGTTTATTCCACTAATTCATTGAATAACATTTTTAGTGCGCCAATAAATCTTTACCTGGATGTAAAAGATTCTTCATTGAATAATGGAAGCTATACACCCATTCCATGCGATTTTTCAGCTACAGAATTACAGACCGGATTTCAATATATGGGCGGACAATTAAAGACTGTAACAGATAGTTCAGGGCAGCAAATTGGCGAATATGTTTTCAATATTTCGCGTTATGTACAATCGGTTATTACAAAAGGAAAATCAAGCCTTCGCCTGAGATTGAGCGCGCCCGATTTTGTTACTAATAATACCACGTACACGGATTGGTGTGGGCAAACGATCGGAATATTCACTACCCCACGAAATAATTTAGGAGATGGAAGAGTGAAAATAAACGGAACGAATAATACACCTACCAGAATCAGGTTGAGGATTATTTATTCTAAATTGTAATAGATTTTGCAACAAACGCTTTTCAGTAAAGCAACAAATATTTCAAATTTTTATTCTCCTTTTTTCATTTTTATTGAATTAAAACAACTTTCATTCTTAAAGCAAAACAAGGGAAATTGCATTTTGTTCTATCAAAGTGAAACTCTAATTTTGCGGCTCAAAAAATAAAATAAAATGCCTTATTTATTTACTTCAGAATCGGTGAGTGAGGGACATCCCGATAAAGTTGCAGACCAGATCAGCGATGCTTTGATTGATAATTTTCTTGCTTTCGATCCGCAAAGTAAAGTAGCCTGTGAAACACTGGTTACAACAGGCCAGGTGGTTCTTGCAGGAGAAGTGAAATCCAAAGCTTACCTGGATGTGCAGGAAATTGCGAGAGGCGTAATCCGCAAGATTGGCTATACCAAAAGCGAATACATGTTTGAAGCGAACTCGTGTGGAATTTTGTCTGCCATTCATGAGCAGTCTGCTGATATAAACCAGGGTGTTGTAAGAAAAAATAAAGAAGAACAGGGCGCGGGCGACCAGGGAATGATGTTTGGCTATGCTACCAACGAAACAGAAAATTATATGCCACTGTCATTGGATATAGCCAACAGTCTTTTGATAGAACTTGCTGCTTTGAGAAGAGAAAATAATGAAATGAAATATTTGCGTCCTGATGCTAAAAGCCAGGTTACGCTTGAATATAACGATGATAACAAACCAGTAAGAATTGACGCCATTGTTGTTTCTACACAGCATGATGATTTTGATAAGGAAGATAAAATGTTGAAGAAAATTTCTGCTGACATCAAAAAGATCCTGATTCCCCGCATGAAAGAGAAATATCCGAAATATGCGCATCTTTTTAATGATAAAATAAAATATCACATCAATCCGACTGGCAAATTTGTAATCGGCGGCCCTCATGGCGATACCGGATTAACAGGCAGAAAAATAATCGTGGATACTTATGGCGGAAAAGGCGCTCATGGTGGCGGAGCATTCAGCGGAAAAGATCCAAGCAAAGTAGATAGAAGCGCCGCTTATGCAGTAAGGCATATTGCCAAAAACCTTGTAGCAGCAGGTGTTTGCGACGAAGTATTGGTGCAGGTTTCTTACGCAATTGGTGTGGCCCAGCCAACCAGTATCAATGTGAATACTTATGGTACTTCGAAAGTAAATTTAACGGATGGCGAGATTGCTAAAAAAGTAGAATCTCTTTTTGATATGCGCCCTTATTTTATCGAGCAGCGGCTGAAACTTCGTAATCCGATTTACCAGGAAACCGCATCGTACGGCCACATGGGGCGCAAGAATGAAGTAGTTACGAAAACTTTTAATCTGCCAAACGGCGCTCCTAAAACTGTGAAAGTTGAATTATTTACCTGGGAAAAATTGGATTATGTTCCTAAAGTGAAAAAAGCATTTGGAATAAAATAAAAAGAAACTTTCAATAATATATTTTTTGAAGGCGCTTTGATAAGCGCCTTTATTTTTTCAGTAAACATTAAATACATTAATTTTTAGCAAGAAAAATATATTAAAAATAAAAGGTTTAATTCCATATGCTAATTCCAAAAAAATTACATTATTTTGGAGACCTTTATAAAAAACAATTTGAGACCACAACATAAAACATTTACCCAGCAGCATCGCCCAAAAAAGAATCTTTTAATTGGAACAATTCCTTCCGTTATCCATGCAATGAAAAATGGGGAACAATTGGAAAGAATTTATTTGCAAAACAATATCTCTTCCGAAGAAGCTGATGAATTAAAACGCGTTGCAGCTGAGTTTGAAGTTCCTGTAAATAAAGTTCCTTTTGAAAAAATAAGAAATTTCAATCTTGAAAATCCGAAGGGTTGTATAGCCATAAAATCGAAAATAAAATATCAAAACCTGCAGGATGTCATTTCATTCATTGTTGAAAATGGCGAAACCCCATTGTTGCTGATGCTGGATGGCATTACGGATATAAGGAATATTGGTGCATTGGCCAGAACCGCTTACTGCTGTGGCGTTGATGCGATGGTGATTCCTGAAAAAGGAGTAGGGGCTTTGGGTGAAGACGCCATCACAACTTCCGCGGGTGCCTTAGAAAATATTGCTGTTTGCCGCGTAAAAACTTTACACAGTGCAATTGATGAAATCCATTTGAACGGTATCAAAGTTTTTGCAAGTGAAATGACAGCATCGGAAAATGTTTTTGATATTGATTTTAAAGAACCATGCGCAATTATTATGGGAAGTGAAGACAAAGGAATTCATCCGTCGCTTTATAAATTGTGTGATGCAAAATTTAAAATCCCGATGCAAAAAGACTTTGAATCATTGAAC
>DATILZ010000373.1:0-6779 GCA_035475995.1 Hanamia sp.
ATGCCGAACGGCACGTACGGTGGTGTGAGAGGACAGGTAGCCAAATAATGGCTACCTTCCTACTCGATTTTATTCTATAGAAACGCAAAGCGCTCTAAATCTTATCTTGTCAAAAAGTTATCTTGTAACTTACTAACTCTATCAGTGGTTTTTTATTGATAAATATTCATGGATACCGTCATTCACAATTTCTACAAATTCATGGCAAGAAAGAGTACCAATTGTAGAAGGGAGAATCGCAGATTGAATTATTGCCGGAATTGACATAGTATAAGTACAAAATCTATCCTAAGTAATTTTTTGCCAAATCTTTCAGATAATTTCCCGACAGTTTCTAGTGTTACATTCACCACTAACAATATTGCCATGATCTTGTAACTTTTCTTGCATAAAAAAAATAAATTTTGGGGGTAATAAAAAAACTACTATGTTTGAACATATATACATATTTATAAATGGAGTTGGAAATTAATGAAAGAAAAAAACTCTTCATCTTCAGTCAGAAGAACAATGAGAAAAATGGTTTCATTGCCTGAGTTTAATAATGAGACATTACTTCCAAAGAGTTGAATTGGCAATATATTGCGAGTACAATGTAGGTTATTACAGTTCTGATAAGTTTACTTACTCAATAGACATTAAAAAGACGTAATTTTTTTTCTTATTTCTACATATGTTCAAACATACTAACAAGGTAATACTTGGAGTGGATATTGGAGGCTCTCATATTTCATCGGCGCTTGTAAAGCCGGGTGATGCGGCTTCAATATTGGATAATTCTTTTATCAGGAAGAAAATTCACTCATCAGGAAGTGCTGAAATTATTTTAAGTGAATGGGTTGATGCGATTCATACTTCGTTAGAAAATTTAAACGGATATATTTTAGAAGGTATAGGAATTGCAATGCCCGGCCCTTTTAATTATAGGGAAGGAATTTCACTAATCAAAGGAGTAAATAAATATAATGCGCTTTATGGTTTAAATATAAAAGAGGCATTAAGAAACCAACTAAATATTGAATATAATCTCCCGGTTATTTTTGAAAATGATGCTTGCTGTTTTGGTTTAGGTGAATGCATTTCCGGGGAAGCAAAAGGTTTTAAAAAAGTAATCGCGATAACCTTGGGCACTGGCCTCGGTGCATGCTTTATAAAAGAAAACCAGGTACTGCATAATGCTGACGGTATACCGGAAGGAGGCTATCTCTACAACTATCCATTTAAAAAAGGAATAGCGGAAGATTACATCTCTTCACGCTGGGTAATGGAAACATTTGAAAGTATAACCGGGGAAAGCATAACTGTAAAAGAAATTTCAGTTAGAGCCGAAAAATATAATGATAAGCAAGCGAAAAATGTATTTTTAAAACTAGCTGAAAATATAGCTGAATTATTAGCGCCCTTTATTCAGTCATTTGAGGCGGATTGCCTTGTTATTGGTGGTCGCATCGCGCAATCATCAAATCTGTTTTTACCATCATTAAATAAGTTAATAAAAGATAAATTCGGAATTTCTATCCCTATAAAAATTTCAGATAAAATGGAATTATCTGCTATCGCAGGAGCGGCAGGATTATTCCAAAATGTTGACAAGGAAAATATGAAGAAGATAAATAAAACTATTTCGCGTAAATCGTCGCAGGAATTATTACCAACAAATGTTGAAGAAATTGAACAGAAAGACGATGCGTATAATTTATATCCGTTTTACAGCCTGGGTGCTGGAAAAATATTTTCTGGTTATGAATCACTTTCTAAATGGATGATATACCATAAGCTAATAATGATTGATGGTTTTCAGGGAAACGATTGGAGCGTGATCAGGGAAAATCTGGCAAAATGTTTTAAAAAAATTCAGAAGAAGGTTTTATGGTTTGAAACCTCTGCTTTCCTTAAAGATGAAACTGAAATAGAAAAATTGGTAAGCCCTTATCTGGGAGATCGGGATTCGGTTTGGGGCACTAAAACTGAACTCCGCTTAGAAGACTTCTATCATATAGAAGACTTAAAAAATTTAGAGAGTAAAGTTAACGGTTATGATTTGATAATATTAATCGGAACCGGAGCCGGGCTTTGTAATTGGCATGCGCCCGTTATTTATGTTGATCTTCCGAAGAATGAAGTGCAGTACCGTTTAAGAGCGGGTTCCGGGAATAATATCGGAGCTTCAAAAAATGCAGATTGGCCTTCCATCTATAAGCGTCTTTATTTTATAGACTGGGTAGTATTAAAGGAACATCGGAAAGAAATAAAAAAGAAAATTGCTGTAGTTGCGGATGCGCAATGGAAAGACAAAATAAACTGGGCTTTCAAATCTTCGGTTGAGGAAGGACTTGAATTATTGAGCCACAGTATCATACGGGTTCGGCCATGGTTTGAAGCCGGCGCATGGGGCGGGCAATGGTTAAAAGAACATATTCCTGCATTAAATAAGAACGAAATAAATTATGCATGGTCCTTCGAATTGATTACACCTGAGAACGGACTGGTGTTTGAAAGTGATGGGAATTTATTGGAAATTTCTTTCGACTGGTTGATGGAAAATAATTCAAAAGAGGTTTTAGGTAAAGATTCGGAACGGTTCGGGGATGAATTCCCGATAAGGTTTGATTTTCTGGATACGTTTGAGGGCGGTAATCTTTCTATTCAATGCCACCCGTCTTTGTCCTATATACAAAAGAATTTTGGTGAAAAAATCACACAGGATGAAACGTATTATATTCTTGATTGTAAAAAAGATGCCGGAGTGTATTTGGGTTTCAGGGAAGATATTAATCCATCTGAATTTCGGAATGCACTTGAAGAAAGCGTAGAAAAAAACGAACCAATAGATATTGAAGAATATGTGCAATGGCATCCTTCTCATAAACATGATTTCTTTTTAATTCCTAATCAAACCATTCATAGTTCCGGAGTTAATAACCTGGTGCTGGAAATTAGCGCAACTCCTTACATTTTTACTTTTAAAATGTATGATTGGGTGAGGCCCGATTTACAAGGAAACCCGCGTCCCATCAATATTAAACATGCTTTTAATAATCTCGATTTTGAACGAAAGGGAAGCAGGGTGAAGGAAGAACTTATTTCATCTCCTGTTGTTATTGAAGAAAATGATAATTACCGCCTCATTCATTTACCTACTCATAAAGAGCATTTTTATGATGTTCACCGGATAGAATTTGTTCATGAAGCAACGATAAAAACAAACAATTCCTGCCATGTATTGATGCTGGTAGAGGGTGAATCTATAATTGTAAAAACAATTGACGGCACAGAAAAGCGATTTAATTACGCCGAGACCTTTATTATCCCGGCCGCTGCTGAATCATACCAATTGATCAATGAGAGTGGTAAAATGGTAAAAGTGATAAAGGCTTTTATTAAGTAAACAAAAAAGGAATAATAAATGCGAATAAGGAAAAGTTATTCAACAGTAAAACGATAAATAAGCGGGATTTCTATTTTGAAATGAGCAGATAAGGTATAAGAAGTAAAACAAAAAATTGGCTGAGATCTTCTAATAAGTATTGTATTCAATCATTTAATAACCACCATTATGAATCAAAAACAAACGATTCTGAACAAAAAATATTTTTTTCTTGTTTGCTTTATTGCAGCTTTAGGAGGATTTCTTTTTGGCTTCGATACTGCGGTTATTTCGGGAGTTCTGCAATTTGTTTCAAAGGATTTTCATTTTAGTTTATTGATGGAGGGATGGTTTGTGAGCTCAGCTTTGTTAGGTTGTATAATTGGCGTAGCTGGAGCCGGAAAGCTTAGTGACAGATATGGCCGGAAAAAGATTATGATCTTATCCGCCTCTTTATTTTTTATTTCAGCAATTGGATGCATGCTCGCAACAGGTGCTTCGCTTTTAATTTCGTTTCGCCTTATCGGTGGTTTGGGAATTGGCGTGGCATCTATGGTTTGTCCGCTTTATATCGCAGAGTTTTCGCCTTCAAGTTTTAGAGGAAGAATGGTTACTTTATATCAGCTTGCAATAACCCTCGGAATAGTTGCCGCTTATTTTACAAATGCGTACCTGGTTAAGATTTCCCTTCACGAAAATTTTAGCGGTTGGTTTCATTATATCATCACCCGGGAAGTATGGCGCTCAATGATTGGCATAGGTTTAATTCCGGCTTTTATTTTCCTGATTTTTTTGTTTCTGGTTCCTGAGTCCCCACGATGGTTATTGGTTAATGGCAGAGAGAACGAAGCCTTAAAATATCTGCAAAAAATAAATACCCCTGAAGCTGCACAACGCGAAGCAAAAGAAATCCGCGAAAGCAACAGGGGTGAGACAGGGAGTATCAAAGAACTTTTTTCACCCGTATATAGAGTCGCATTAATAATCGGACTGGCACTTCCATTTCTTTCACAGGTATCAGGGATAAATGCCATTATTTATTTTGGTCCTTCAATCCTTGATAAAGCAGGTTTTTCCCTCGGAGCAGCCTTAGGTGGACAAGTTACTATCGGAATCATAAATGTATTATTCACGTTCGTAGCCATTTTTACAGTCGATAAATGGGGTAGGAAACCGTTATTAATTTTGGGGATTTCAGGAGCTGTTTTTTCTCTTATAGTAATCGGATTTTTATTTCAGCTAAATATAATTGAAGGCCCCTGGATATTAACTTTCATCTTATTGTTTATTGCTTGTTTTGCTTTCTCCTTCGGTCCGGTAAGCTGGATAATTATCAGTGAAATATTTCCGACTGCAGTGAGAGGGCGTGCTATGTCACTGGCAACCTTATCCCTTTGGATTGCTAATTTTTTTGTAGGCCAGTTAACTCCCTTAATGCTGAAAAGCGAAAGTTGGGGACCTGCTGCCACCTTCTGGACATTTGCGGTGTTATGTGCACCGGCCTTATGGCTCACTATAAAGTTAATTCCTGAAACGAAAGGAAAATCTCTGGAAGATATTGAGAGGTATTGGAAAAGAAAGAGCGAAAAAAAATTATATGCGGTGAAAGGTTCATTCCCCTCATAAATGAACAAAAAATTTGCAAGGCTCATCACACTATTCAATTTTTTAACTATTAAATATTACCAAATGAATTTCTTTAAACCAATGCTGAAGTATTTTATTTACGGTAAAAAGGCACTGCTCTTTCTGATGTTAATGATATTTTTAACCGGGATATACAATTCAGCCGATGCACAAAATTCTAATGTTATTTCTGGTAAGGTACAAGATAATACCGGAGCGGCGATTTCAGGGGTTAGTGTTATCCTCAAGGGGTCCAAAACGGGGGTAACTACCGACGACACAGGACAGTTTTCAAGACCTGAAAGATTTGATTTACTGGAATGATATCGCTATCAAAGAATGTATCCCGAATAAAACCAAATGGACCTATAATTCAGGCGCCATGTTAAGTAATGCAGTTTTATTATATCAAATAACAAAGGAAAACCAATACTTTAATGATGCTAAAGGATTAGCAGCGGCAAGTTTTAATTTTTTTACAACCTCTTCTCTCAAATTAGGACGAAAATTTCCAGACCATGATCCCTGGTTTACTACGGTTTTGTTCCGGGGCTATCTTGATTTTTATAAAATAGACCCTAATAAAAACACACAGTTTATCGATGCTGTTATCAGGAACGTAGATTATGCCTGGAAATATGCCAGAACTCCTTCTGGTTTTTTTTATGAAGATTGGAGCGGCGAAAAGAAGGGCCGGTATTATTGGCTATTGAATCAGGCTTGTATGGTTGAAATGTATGGTAGAATTGCACTTTTTTTAAAAAATAATCACTAAACAATACAATGAAAAAATATAAAATATACCAGCTTATAATCTTATTACTTTTAATTATTTCTTTACCCGCTCTTTTATGTGCGCAGAGAAAAGAGGAAAAACGCGAGAATGTTTTAAAATATGTAGATCCGGATATTGGTACAGCCCATAGTAGGTGGTTTTTCTATACTCCAGCGGCTGTTCCCAATGGTATGGCTAAATTAGCGCCATCAACCAATGGCCATTATGGGAATGAGCAGGGATGGGAAGCCGTAGGATATGATACGAGGCAAAATTCAATTGAAGGATTTGTGCATTTCCATGAATGGCAGGTTGGCGGGGTTAGCTTTATGCCAACAACGGGCCCATTAAAAATTAAGCCAGGAGATTTGGATAAACCGGGAAGTGGTTATCGTTCACATTTCGATCCCAGGAACCAGATAGCTCAACCAGGCTATTATAAGGTCCTGCTGGATGATTATAATATTATCGTTGAACTGACCGCTACTAAACGGGTTGGTTTTCACCGCTACACTTTTCCCAAAAGTGATTCTTCACACATTATTTTTGATATTGGCAATGTACAAGGTGAAAGCGGCCCGGTTACTGACGCAGGCATTAAAATGATTGACAATACTCACTTTGAGGGCTTTGTAAATACGTACCCAAAATATGTCCAGAAATACGATCCTGAAGGGAAGGTATTGATGTACTTCTATGGAGAAGTAAGTAAAAGGCCTGAAAGTGTAGGCGCTTTTGATGAAGATGGCATCCATTCCGGTGTTTCTTCAGCCAAAGGCAAGGGGGCCGGTCTCTTCTTAAATTACAAAACCACTGCAAGTGAAAAAATAGAAATTAAAGTAGGCCTTTCTTACACTTCAACAGCCAACGCTAAAATGAACCTTGATGCCGAAGCTAAACATCTTTCTTTTGCCGGAGCCAAACTACAAGCGCAGGCAACATGGCAAAAGGCGCTTAGTAAAATATATGTTGAGGGTAAAGATGATACCAGTAAAATCAAATTTTACACGG
>DATILZ010000374.1:0-2524 GCA_035475995.1 Hanamia sp.
TTCCTTTTACAAGAACCGTAATGCCTTCTATTCCTTGTCCGGTGGAATTTCTAACATTACCGGTAACTGTTAAATTCTGAGCAGCAGCTAAAAAAGATAAACCAAGAAAAAGTAGTAAGAATGATAAGAATTTTGAATGTGGCATAATGTAGTTTTTTTGTTAAATAATTGTTTCTACTATGTAAAAGTGAGTTAATTTTTTATTACAAAAAAATTTATTTATAAAAATGTTTGGTTTTAATAAAAAATTTTATTAATAAGTCATATTTTTGTAAATTAAATTTTAATTTTTTACCGTTTAAACATTTTACTTTACTTTCAAATTTATTTTAATTCATTTTTAAAGGGAATATAATGGTGTATCATGGATTTGCAGATCTAAAAGAAACAGGGCTTACAGGAATTGCTTTAAAAGATCAAAAGAGGAAAAAAAATATTCTTCGTCATTTTTCAGAAAAAGGGGAATCTACCATACCAGAATTGGCTGATCTGTTAAATATAAGTGTTCCAAAAGCAACTGAAGTAATCGCAGAACTGCTCAAAGAAGAACTATTAGTGGATACAAAACGTAAAACCGATGGGCCGGGCCGCAAAGCGGCAATTTATAGCCTGAATCCTGATAGCTGTTATTTCCTTGGGATTGAAATAAGAAAATACGAAATCAATATTGCTTTAATGAATTTCAATGCAGGCATTGTAGAATCTGCATTAAATATCCCTTTTACTTATCTTGAAATAACGGAATCTACTAATGAGATCTCAAAAGAAATCAAAAAATTTTTATCCAAAAAAAATATTTATAAAGAAAAAATAATTGCAATGGGATTAAGCCTTTCAGGCCGTATTAATGTGAAAACGAGTAATATATTAAGCAATTACCATTTTGGCAATGCCCCTTTAAAAGCAACTTTAGAAAAGGAATTCGGATTACCTGTTTTTTTGGATAATGACAGCCGCACTCTTTCTTATGGTGAATATTATTTTGGCAATGAAGGATTCCCTTATCATGAAAAAAATGTATGCGTTGTAAATATGGATTATGGCATGGCGATTGGCATTTTTATAAATGGATTGCCGGTTTATGGAACATCTGGTTATGCAGGGGAAATTGGGCATATACCTATGTTTGATACTGAAAAGATTTGTTTCTGTGGCAAAAAAGGTTGCCTGGAAACAGAAGCATCAGGTATGGCATTAATTGATCTGATAAATAAGAAAATAAATGAAGGAAGCAGCAGTCATCTGGAGCAGATTATTACACAGAAAAGTTATTTAGAATTAGAAGATATTATAGAAGTGGTAAATATGGGAGATAATTTGGCGCTTGAAGCGGTGAGAGAAATTGCAAATAATTTAGGCCGTGGACTTGCAGTCGCTATCAATATGCTTAATCCGGAACTGATTATATTATCCGGAATGCTTTCTGAATTAGGCGAACCCTTGTTGTTGCCGGTGAAAACATCCATCATGCAATATTCTTTGGCGCTTGTAAACAGTGATACCAGGATAACGCTTTCGGGTATCGGTGCAAAAGCAGGTTTACACGGATGTTGTTTATTAGTAAGGGATAAAGTACTTGGTCTTGTATAATTGCGGGCATAAAAATCAGGTAATAAAAAAATCCGGTGCAAAAATTACATCGGATTTTTTATTAAGCTCTTTCCAGCTATTTAATTGAGTCTTTTATTTTTTAGCAGTAGCTTTCGCCGGAGCAGCCTCAGCTTTTGCAGGAGCAGCTTTGGCAGCAGCTCCTTTAGCTTCCGGAGCAGCTTTCGCTTCTTCCTGTTTCAATTGACGGGTCATTGTTACAGATGCGATCGGAATACGTGGAGAATTTAATATTTCCATATTCGGCGCTTTCACATCCTGTACACGAACGTTTTCATTTAATTTAAGATCAGAAAGATCCATTTCAATATTTTCTGATAAATGTTCAGGAAGCGTTTTTACTTTCAGTGACTTCATTTTTACCACTAATTTTCCACCTTCCTTAACACCAGCAGGAACGCCGGTAAATTTTAAAGGGATATTTACTGTAACTTTCTTATTTCCAACCAGTTCCAGAAAATCAAGGTGAATTAAATCATCACTTACTTTACCAAATTGAAGGTCTTTCAATACACATTTGTAAGAATTTCCTCCGACATTAATTTCTGCCAACATAAAATCCGGTGTATACACTATGTTTTTAAAAGCTGATATCGGAGCAGAAAAATTAATCTCTTTTGCACCTCCGTAAATTACAGCTGGCACTTTTTCCTCAGAGCGAAGTTGGCGGGTGGCTGATTTGCCAAAATCGGTCCTGATTTGTCCTTCGATTGTAATTGTTTTCATTGTAATTATTTTAAATTTTTGAGGCGCAAAGGTAAGGGAAAAATTGATTAAAAAATGTGCTAATTAACGGATATGCTAATGCAGTAAACAAACAAATAACAGACAATCCTATTTTTTGAATTACCGTGGGGCGGTTTTCAAATTAGCTAATTAGCACATTAGCTAATACCTAATTAACCCAAGTTGCTAG
>DATILZ010000375.1:0-23420 GCA_035475995.1 Hanamia sp.
AAAGGGAATATTTGGAATAGTTAAATTAAAATCCTGGGTCCAGGTTGCGCCTGCAGCAAGGTTATCTTTTAAATACAACCTTTCTACGTTTACTCCTCCGCTAACAGGAATAGAGTCGTATTGATAATAGTCGTTTCCTGAAAGGGCGAGGTAATTATTGCCGCCATAGGAGTAATTGTAAACATGGTATTTTCTGCCGTTAATGGTAGAATCCTGAGGGGTAGAAGTAACCGTATAGTCAGAATTTTTAGGAGTAGCTCCTGATGAATCTACCTGGTGATAGCTCCAGGTACTACCGGCAGTCGTATTTATATAGCTGCTATTACTGGTAGTTGGCGTGGTAGAATTCTCTTTCTTGCTACATGCGGTAAAAGTTAACGTAACTGCAAAGAGAATAATGAGCTTTGTTTTCATGTTTTACTTTTTTAGGGTTCAATGCAAATATATAAAAATATATAATGCTGTAATTGCAGGTCCCGAATAATAATCTGATTGGCCAGGAAAATTATAATTATGCAACATATTTTGAAAATAAACGGGAAAACACGCTATTTTTTTTCAATAAAATTAAAATATTAAACTTATCTTTGCGCCTCCAAAAATAATATGGCCAAGCAAGCATTAATTAAACAAGACGGTACAATCCTGGAAGCCTTATCCAATGCGATGTTCAGGGTAAAGCTTGAAAACGGCCACGAAATTTTGGCAACAATTTCCGGTAAAATGAGAATGCATTATATCCGCATTTTGCCAGGCGATAAAGTAGGCGTAGAGATGAGCCCTTACGATTTATCAAGGGGACGAATCATTTTTAGATATAAATAACAAACTTTTCACAGGTAAAAAACAAAGTGAGATCATGAAAGTAAGGGCTGCAATTAAAAAAAGAAGTGTTGACTGCAAAATCGTTAGACGAAAAGGAACACTTTATGTAATCAACAAAAAGAATCCACGCTTTAAACAAAGACAAGGATAGGGATAAGGCTGAAAGCAAAAGGCTCAAAGCAGGTTGACATTAAAATTAAAAATTAAAAATTTAAAATTCTTATGGCGCGTATTGCCGGTATAGATTTACCTAAAAACAAAAGAGGCGAAATTGGCCTTACTTATATATATGGTATTGGCAGGTCCACTGCCCGTTATATTTTAGAAAAAGCCAATGTGGATATCAATAAAAAAGTGAATCAATGGAATGATGAGGAACAAACCGCCATCAGGAACATTATCAGTAGCGAATTTAAAACAGAAGGCGCTTTACGCAGTGAAGTTCAGACTAATATTAAACGTTTGTTGGATATTGCCTGCTATCGTGGATTAAGGCATCGTAAAGGTTTGCCGTTGCGTGGACAACGTACCCGCACGAACAGCCGTACCCGTAAAGGAAAACGTAAGACAGTTGCCGGAAAGAAAAAGGCACCGAAGAAATAAAATCAGCTTTGAGCTGTCAGCTATCAGTTGGCGGCTCAAAGTTTTTATAAGGCTTATTTTTTTGAATCAATACCAGATATCTTAAGCCGGAAATAGGGTTGATTCTCCCGCACATGCGGGATCATTTTTTAAAAGATTACCTACAGAATTTTATTATGGCAAAAGCAACAAACACAAAATCAAATGCAAAAGCAGCTTCAAAGAAAAGGGTTGTAAAAGTAGAACCTTACGGAGAAGCACACATCGTAGCAAGTTTCAACAACATCATCATCAGTTTAACCAACAAACAAGGCCAGGTTATTTCATGGTCTTCTGCCGGTAAAATGGGCTTTCGCGGTTCTAAAAAGAACACACCTTATGCAGCCCAGATGGCAGCGGCAGATGCAGCAAAAGTAGCTTCAGACGCAGGGTTAAAACGCGTGGATGTTTATGTAAAAGGACCAGGCTCAGGCCGTGAAGGTGCTATCAGGTCTTTATCACAATCAGGTATTGAAGTAGTAATGATTAAAGATATTACTCCTTTACCACACAACGGTTGCAGACCTCCCAAAAAGAGAAGAGTTTAAGCTAATTTATGATTTAAGATTTAATGATTTAGGATGTAAGAAAATCAGAAATCAAAAAATCAGAAATCAAAATATTTATTCATAACGGGTGCACCATTAATTTTCGATTTTTAATGATGATGCACCGACACTAAAAAATCAAATACACAATTATGGCTCGTTACACAGGACCAAAAACCAAAATCTCCAGGATATTCGGAGAGCCGATCACAGGCAATGGAAAATGGTTGACAAAAAACAGCAACCCTCCGGGGATGCACGGAGCAGCACGCAAGCGCAAAAGCCTTGGTGAATATGCTCTTCAACTTCGCGAAAAGCAAAAAGCGAAATACACTTATGGCTTATTGGAAAAACAGTTTCACAATACATTTGATGAAGCCGCACGCCGCAAAGGTGTTACCGGTGAACAACTGATAAAATTGCTGGAAGCACGTTTGGATAATACGGTTTTCCGCATGGGAATCGCTCCAAGCCGCCAGGCCGCCAGGCAATTGGTTTCTCATAAGCACATTACCGTAAACGGGGAAGTACTGAATATTCCATCTTATTCTTTAAAGCCCGGCGATGTTATCGGTCTTAAAGAAAAAGCGGCACACAATACTTCCATTACTTCAAATCTTCGTCCCAAAAATCCGAAATTCAATTGGCTCGAATGGAATGAAGCAGAAATGAAAGGCACTTTTATTGCCTACCCCGAAAGAGAAAGCGTTCCTGAAAATATCAAGGAATCTCTTATCGTGGAATTGTATAGTAAATAATCATTCGTTGCTGATTCAGCAAACGAATAAATAAACAAGTTTCCTAATCAAAACTCTTTATCTCCAAAGGGAGTTAAGATAAAAATCTAAAACAAAATAAAAAATGGCCATTTTAAATTTTGTAAAACCAGACAAAATTGTTCTTCAAAAAAGTACAGATTTCGAAGCGCAATTCGAATTCCGCCCATTAGAGCCGGGGTATGGTGTTACCATTGGCAACGCACTTCGCAGGGTATTGCTTAATTCATTGGAAGGATATGCGATCGTTGGTATCAGCATTGCAGGCGCAGACCACGAATTTGCAACAATTAAAGGTATTACAGAAGACGTAACAGAAATTATTCTGAACCTCAAACAGGTTCGTTTCAAAAAGAAAACCGACCAGGATAGCGGTACCGAAAAAATCAGTCTGTCCTTAAAAAATAAAACAGAATTTACAGCAGGAATGATTGGAGAAGCTTCTCCGCTTTTCGAAGTAATGAACCCGGATCTGTTGATTTGCACTATGGATCCTTCTGCTAAATTAGATATCGAAATTACTGTAGCAAAAGGACGTGGATATGTACCTGCAGAAGAAAGCAAGGAAAGAAGTTCTCATTTTGGATACATTCCGATTGATGCTATTTACACTCCGATCAAGAATGTAAAATACAGCATTGAAAATACGCGTGTTGAACAAAGAACCGACTTTGAAAAACTGATAATGGATGTAGTTACTGATGGAACGATTAATCCTGAAGAAGCCGTAAAACAGGCATCAAGGATTTTGATTCAGCACCTGATGATCATCACTGATGAAAATATCACTTTTGATAACAAAGAAGAGAAGAAAGAAGACCTCGTAGATGAACAAACTTTACAGCTTCGCAAAGTATTGAAAACTCCATTGGAAGATTTGGATCTTTCTGTAAGAGCATTCAATTGTTTGAAAGCCGCTAAAATTAATTCTTTGAGCGAACTGGTTCAGTATGAACAGGAAGATCTGATGAAATTCAGAAATTTCGGCCAGAAATCTTTAAGCGAAATTGAGCAGGTTTTGAACGAAAGAGGCCTTGGCTTTGGATTAGACCTTAGCAAAATAAAATTAGACGAAGAATAATTAATTAGCACACAAGCTAATCAGCACATTAATTAATTAACCCTGTAATTCCTGACACGGTACAGGGTTTTAAAAACACAAAAGTCATGCGTCACGGAGACAAAATCAACAACTTAGGCAGAACGGCAAGCCATAGAAATGCCTTGCTTACCAATCTTGCCTGTCAATTATTTGAACACAAAAAGATCGTTACTACGTTGGCAAAAGCAAAAGCTTTGCGGCCCTTTGTAGAGCCTTTGATCACAAAATCGAAGGAAAATACCACACATCAGCGTCGTTTGGTTTTCAGCCGCTTGCAGGATAAAGCTGCTGTAAAAGAATTATTTGATGCGATCAGCCCGAAAATTGCCGGCCGGCCCGGTGGTTATACGCGGATTATCAAACTTGGTAAAAGGGTAGGGGATAACGCAGAACTGGCTATGATCGAATTAGTGGATTACAATGAAATTTATGGAAAAGGAATAGGTGAAAAAGAGGCTGCAGGAGCGAAGAGAACACGTAGAGCCGGACGCAGCAAAAAAGCAGCAGAAGCTAAACCTGCCACAGAAGCTCAGCTTCCTGAAGTAAGGCCTGAAGAACTTCCAGAAGTACAACCTGAAGAACTTCCAATTCCGGCAACCGATGTCGCAGAAGCGGAAAAGGCAATTGCACCTGAAGAAAAACCGGAGCAACCTGATTCTGATGTCAAAGCATAATATTAATAAGCCTGCTTAATTGCAGGCTTTTTTTTGTGCAGAAGTGAGGGCAAATTTCCATTTGGATAATCGGGCTTGCCAGCGCCGTGGTTAGTGTCTTCACTAACCGGAAAAATTCGAATCAAATAAATTTTAGGATTATTATTTGCGTTCATTTTCTTTTCTTTGCAAAACTTTATTCATGTCTCATATACAATCTCCCAAACCAGCAATTTTAATTTTAGAAGATGGAAGTGTTTTTCACGGAAAAGCTTTCGGAAAGATCGGAACTACCACAGGCGAAATCTGTTTTAACACCGGAATGACGGGCTACCAGGAAGTTTTTACCGATCCTAGTTATTATGGCCAAATCGTTATTATGAACAATGTTCATATTGGCAATTACGGTATTAATAAAGATGAAGTGGAAAGCGATTCTATCAAAGTAAAAGGAATTATTGGAAGAAACCTGGAAGAGCAATATTCGCGGTTTGCAGCCGACAATTCGTTGCAGGAATATTTTGAAAAACAAAATATTGTGGCAATCGATGGAATAGACAGCCGCGCTTTGGTAATTCATATCCGCGAGGCCGGTGCCATGAATTGCATTATCTCTTCCGAAAATAAAACAGTAGAAGAACTGAAACAAATATTATCTGAAGTGCCTTCAATGGCAGGACTGGAGCTTGCTTCCACTGTTTCTACAAAAAATAATTATACCGCCGGCAATGAGAACAGCAAAATCAGAATTGCTGTTTTGGATTATGGAATAAAGAAAAATATCCTTAACTGTTTTGTTGAAAGAGGCGCTTTTGTAAAAGTATTTAATGCAAAAACCAATTTTGAAGAATTAAAAGAATTTAATGCAGACGGATATTTTATCAGCAATGGCCCCGGCGATCCGGAACCGATGCATTATGCAGTTGATACTGTAAAAGAAATTCTCGCACAAAAAAAACCTTTCTTCGGGATTTGCCTCGGACAGCAATTGCTGGCGCTCGCCAATGATATTCCCACATTTAAAATGCATCACGGTCACCGCGGTTTGAATCATCCGGTAAAAAATATCATAACCGGAAAATGCGAGATCACTACACAAAATCATGGCTTTGGGGTAAATGCAGAAGCGGTAAAAAATAATGACAATATTGAGATTACGCACATTAATCTGAATGATGATTCTGTAGAAGGGATCAGGCTGAAAGACCGTCCGGCATTTTCAGTGCAATATCATCCGGAATCAACTCCCGGCCCACACGACAGCCGTTATTTATTTGATGAATTTTTTGCAATGATACAAGTGGAACATACTGCAAAATAATTGAAGAACAGAATCGAAATACAGTGGCAGACCTTATAAGGTTTTTAAAACCTTATAATTATACCTGGTTTTAAAACCTTATAGTCTTCATTCTCAATTGAGTCAATGGTATATTATTTCAAGAGTTATTTATAAAAATTCTTTTTTTTCGTACTGTGATAAAATCTTTTGTAGTTTTAAATATTAATCTGCATTAAAAACTCATTCAAGATCATGTCATCCAACACAAAAGTTTCATTACTTAAAAAAACCGGTATTTTCAAAAATACTCCCGAAAAGGATTTAACTGATATCGCTAATATCCTGCAGGAGGTTTCATTAAAAACCGGCGCTCCGATATTTGCAAAAGGCGATATCGGCGATTGTATGTATATAATTGAAAAAGGAAGTGTGCGCATTCATGACGGGGGATACACATTCGCTATTCTCAAAGAGAATGAAGTTTTTGGTGAATTATCTTTATTAGATTCTGAAACAAGATCTGCCTCTGCAACATGCGACCAGGATTGTCTTTTATTGAAATTGGACCAGTCACCTTTTTATAACATTTTATCAAAAGACCAGGAAGTGCTGAAGGGTATTTTGCAGATGTTATGCAGAAGAATACGGATCCTGGATGAAAAAAGTGCTCATCAATAAAATATTATTTATGAAAATTTCAATCATTAACGGCCCGAATTTAAACCTGCTCGGTACCAGAGAACCGGGAATTTATGGTTCTGAAACATTTGAACAATTTTTTCAAAAACTTCGGAAAGAATATGAAACGATCGACTTCGATTATTTTCAAAGCAATGTAGAAGGTGAAATAATCAATGAAATTCAAAGTGCCGGCGAAAGAATGAGCGGAATTATTTTAAATGCAGGCGCTTACACACACACATCTATTGCCATTGGAGATGCAATAGCAGCTATAAAAATTCCTGTGGTTGAAGTTCATATTTCAAATGTGGAAGCGAGAGAAGAATTCCGGAAATATTCTCATATTTCTTCAAAATGTGTAGGAACTATTTCAGGATTTGGATTAAAAAGTTATTTGCTGGCAGTAGAATCTTTTGTAAAAAATATTTGAGTTTTTTTTAAAAGGAAACTGAGAATTTGGAGTGTTTCTTTGTTTGCTGATAACTAATTTTTAACCGCCGCGCTTCTTGTCTTGCGAACCTTTTTACAGAAAGATGTGGTTTGCGGCGACACAATCCATCGTACATTAAAAAAATCTGGTTTTGTGAGAGCTAAGCTTTTCTTGAACAACAACTGATTTTGAAGGATCGGGGAGGGGCGATTTGTGCTTATGGCAGGAAGCTGAAAAAAAACAGCAGAAGTTATTTTTTATTGCCTTACCTTTCAATTAATAAACTTTCCTAAAATTTGCATGGCTTTTACCTATGATTCAACTTTCATGAAAGGGAACAATTCTGGTGATCCTGAACAACAGGAGGAGAGAGCTGCTGCTCCTTTTCCTGTTGCAGCCATAGGTGCATCTGCAGGTGGCCTTGAGGCCCTCAGATTGTTTCTCGAAAATCTTCCTGATGATACCGGTATAGCCTATGTTATTATTCAGCATTTATCTCCAACTCATGAAAGTATTTTGCCGGAATTGCTTGAGCGAAAAACACGAATGCCGGTGCATAAAGTGGAAGACAGAATGCACCTCCATTCAAATAATATTTATGTAATTCCACAGGATAGTTACATGAGCATTTTAGATGGCCATCTCACTTTATCTCCACGAAAAAATAAAGATGGTCTCTTTCTGCCAATAGATTTTTTCTTTAAAAATCTTGCTTCAATTTATCAGAATAAAGCTATTGGAATTTTACTATCCGGAACCGGTTCTGATGGAACGGACGGCTTTAAAGAAATTAAAGCCGAGGGCGGAATTACTTTTGCACAGGATAGCTCGGCCACGTTCAAAGGCATGCCGAAAAACGCAATTGACGCCGGATTTGTAGATTTTATTTTGTCGCCACAACAGATAGCAAAAGAACTTAGCGATCTGTTGAAATTGCCTTACACTACGCTTTCCACATCAGAAATTGAACTGGCCAAAGAGGCCGAACTGAGAAGGATCCTCATCATTTTACATAATAAAATGGGGGTTGATTTTTCTTTATACAAACAGACAACTATAAACAGGCGCATCCTGAGAAGGCTGGCGCTGAACCATCAAAAAAGCCTGGAGGAGTATACCATTTTACTTCGGACAAATCAGAATGAAGTGGAGCAGCTTTACCAGGATCTGCTCATAAATGTAACTTCTTTTTTCAGGGATGAGAGTGTTTTTAATGATCTTACAAAAAAAATATTTCCGGCAATATTTAAAGACAATAAAGACGCGGACCGCGTGCGTATCTGGATAGCCGGTTGTGCAACAGGTGAGGAGGCTTACTCTATTGCCATCTCCATCTCTGAGTATATCTCTGAAAATGGATTAAGAGGAGGCTTTCAGATCTTTGCGACTGACCTCAGTAAGGGCGCAATAGAAAAAGCACGCACCGGAATTTACCGGGCCGGTAGCCTCGAAAATGTTTCTTCTGATCTTTTGCATAAGTATTTTGAAAAAACAGATGGCCATTACCAGGTGGCAAAATCCATTCGTGATAATTGTGTTTTTGCTACTCATAATCTGCTTACAGATCCACCTTTTTCAAAAATAGATCTCATCAGTTGCCAGAATGTGATGATCTATTTTGAACCAAAAGCACAGAAAAAAATCCTGAAAGCCTTTCATTATGCCTTAAAGGCTACCGGATTTTTAATACTCGGAAAATCGGAGACAATTGGCGCCTCCACAGACCTTTTTGGCCAATTGAATAAAGAATCAAAAATCTATACAAAAAAAGTAGGCGGTAATCCTTTTGATTTTGATTTTTCATTTCCATCTTCCCCGGTTTTTAAATCTCCTGCAATCAACACAGATAAACTGAATAAAGAAAAAGGCAATGAAACTGATATGGAAAAAGAAATAGACAACTTATTGCTCTCTCAGTATGTACCTGCAAGTGTGGTTGTAAATAACGATTTGCAGATTCTGCGTTTTCATGGGCCTACCTCCCGGTATCTGCAGCCTCCTTTTGGCAAAGCCAGTCTGAACCTGCTGAAAATGGTGAGGGAAGACCTGGTTTTTGATTTGAGAACCCTGATCCATAAAGCAAAAAAAGAAGGCATTCCTGTCAAAAAAGACGGGATTCATCTTCGCAATAATGCAGAAACTTTGAATGTTGAAGTAGTGCCCATCCGTGCTTCTTCCCAGGATCCTTACTTTCTTATTTTATTCAGGGAATCTGAACCGGCAAATGTTGTAGAGCGAAAAGCCGGTGGCAACATTGAAAACCGTAAAATCGCTGAAGACAAACGCATCGTCATGCTGGAGCAGGAGCTTCGCGAAGCGAAAGAAAATATCAGGACGATGGGCGAGGAGTTTGAAGCTGCTACAGAAGAACTGCAAAGCTCCAACGAAGAAGTACTTTCTTCAAATGAAGAGCTGCAAAGCATGAATGAAGAACTGGAAACTTCACGCGAAGAATTGCAGTCGGCAAATGAAGAACTGAAGACCATCAATGATGAATTGTATCAAAGCAACAATCATTTGAAAGAATCTTTGGAATACCGTGAAGCAATTGTAGAAACCATCCGCGAGCCGTTGATCGTGCTGAACCCGGATTTACGTATCACTTCGGCTAATACCGCTTTTTATCAAAATTTTTATCTGAAGCAGAATGAAACAGAAGGTTCCTTTATTTATGAACTCAATCATGGCCAATGGAATATTCCCGGCTTAAAAGAAAAACTTTCAGTTCTCATTTCCAAAGAAAGAAGCTTTGAAAATTTTGAAGTGTCACACAATTTTTCAGGTTTTGGAACGCGTATCCTGCTTTTCAGTGCCGCCAGGATGCGGTATAATGAAAATAAAACGGAGCGTATTCTTCTGGTGATCGAAGATATAACCCTACGTCGTAAAGCAGAACTAGAACTGCAGCAGTTGGTAAAAAAGAATGAGGCTATTCTCAGCAGCATCAGCGATATTTTTATATCTGCCGACAATGACCGGAAAGTAATTTTTCTAAATGAACACGCTCAGAATTTTGTTGGTAAAAAACAAAATAGTGCTATTGGGAAAAATTTGTGGGAAGTACTTCCGCGTTTTGTCAATACCGATTTTCAGAAGCATCTTGAAAATGCGATGGCCAAAAGATCATTTACCAGTTTTGAATATTATGATGAGCAGCAAAAAAAATGGTTTCATTTCAGGATTTATCCTTCAGACGAAATCTTTTCTATTTATGCAAACAATATTACTGATGAAAAAATAGCACAGGAGCTTTTACAGAAAAGCAAAGAACGCTATGAAACTTTTATTTCTGAAAATGCGGAAGGGGTGTGGTGTTTTGAATTGAAAGAGCCAGTTTCAATAAATGATACAGTAGAGCAACAAATAAACGCTTTTTATAAATGCGCGTATGTGTCTGAATGTAACCTGGCTTTCGCCAAAATGTTTGGACATAAAACTCCGCAAAAAATGACGGGAGCGACGATGGATCACATTTTTTCAAAAAATGAATTAAACAATGAATCGCTGAAAACGTTCATTAGTTCAAATTACCATCTGAATGATGTAGAGACGACTAGCTCAAATGGCGACCAGCATTCCTATTATTTGCATAACCTGGTTGGAATTATTGAAAATGACCATGTGGTAAGAATATGGGGAACACAGCGGAATATTACGTTGCAAAAATCTGCAGAAATGGCTTTGACAAAAACCAGGAACCAGCTCAATTTTGCACTGGCTGCCGGTTCAGTTGGTACATTTCTTTGGGATTTTAGTACCAATAAAATTACCTGGACAAAAATGCAGGAATCTTTATACGGGTTAAAAGAATATTCATTTAAAGGAACGCTGGAAGATTGGTTTAAGTTTATTCATCCGGATGACGTAGCTGCTACGCGAAAAGCGATTGAAGAAAGCATTGGACAGCAAAAGGACTTATCTGCGGAATTCCGGATTTACTGGCCCGATGGAACATTGCACTGGATATTGACCCGTGCCACTACTTCTTTTGACAGAAAAGGAAATACGATAGAAATGTCGGGCGTAAATATTGACATCAGTGAGCGTAAATTTAAAGAACAATTGATCCGTGAAAATGAAGAGCGTTTCAGGTCGCTGGTACAAAGTTCTTTTGATGTAATTACCGTTTTTAATGTTGATGGAACCGTTACTTATCAAAGTGACTCGATCGAAAAAGTATTGGGCTATTCGCAAAAAGAAAGATTAGGCTCTAATATCTTTGATCAAAGTATTGTGCATCCTGATGATCGTGAAATAGAAAAGGAATTATTTCGGAAATGTATTGAGAAGCCACTGGAACATCATATGAGCGAATTCAGGATGGTGCATAAAGACGGTAGCTATCGCATTATGGAAGTGGGCTGCACAAACCTGATAAATAATTCGAGCATTCATGGCATCATCAAGAACTATCGTGATATTACCGAAAGGAAAATGATCGAAAAGCAAAAAGAAGAATTTATCGGTATTGCCAGTCATGAACTGAAAACGCCGGTAACAACGATCAAAGGGTATGCAGAGATCTTACAATCAATGATGCTCGAAAAAGGAGATTCTTATTCTGCTGATATTTTATCAAGAATGGACCATCAGATAGACCGGCTCACAACATTAATTAAAGATTTACTGGATGTAACTCGCATCACTGAAGGACAACTGCAATTGAAAAAGGAAGAGTTTGATCTGATTGAGCTTATAAATGAAGTAGCTGAAGATTTGCAAATCACTACCAAAAAGCATGAAATTGTCAAAAAACTTGAGAAGACAAAGCCGGTAAAAGCCGATAGAGAGCGTATTTCACAGGTACTGGTGAACCTGCTTTCCAATGCCATAAAATATTCTCCGCAGGCTGATAAAATTATTATTCAAACTTCAGCCAGGGAAAACGAATTAACGATTAGTGTACAGGATTTCGGAATCGGCATTTCTAATGAAATGCAGAAAAGATTGTTCAGACGGTTTTTCAGGGTGACAGATGGAACTGTAAGTACTTTCCCCGGTTTGGGGCTGGGATTATTCATAGCAACAGAAATTGTAAACACACATCATGGGCGCATGTGGGTAGAAAGCGCCCCGAATGAAGGAGCGAAGTTTTGTTTCACATTGCCTTATAGTTCATAGTTTATAGTTCGTAGTTAAATGAACTACAATTAAAAACTACGAACTATAAACTAACGATGGTATATTGTTTGTATTTGTGTGATCAAAGTACTTTATGAAAAAGAAAAAGATCCTAATCACCGATGATGATTCCGGAGTCCAGGATATTTTCAAACTGATCTTTGAAAGGGCCGGTTATGAAGTAGCGGTGTATGGTGAGGCACTTTCGATCTTTCAAAATAAATTCGCAAAGCCTGATTTGTTTTTGCTTGACAAACAATTGAGTGGCCAGGACGGACTTGAAGTGTGCCAGTTTTTAAAAAGCCAGTCACTTACCAAAGATATTCCTGTGATCATTGTTTCTGCAACCCCGGGAATCAGTAAAATGGCTATAGATGCCGGAGCAGATGATTTTATAGAAAAACCATTTCAGATGAAAGAGCTACTGAAAATTGTAGCAAAATGGATTTAACATTATTGCTGCTCCAGTTTTTCCAGGTATTCTATTCCATCTTTGGAAACGTAAATACAATGCAAAATTTTATTGTCAACTACCTGCTTCTTTATTTCTATCAATCCTCTTTTAAACAGCGGCGCTACTGCATAATTCATATCTTCCATTGTACACGGCCTTTCTTCAGCAGTGCCATCTATCTCTGTCTGCCTGCATTGCTTTAATTTTTGAATCATAGATTCCGAAAGGGGGCGAAAATATTTCATTGCAATTTAATTTAGGGCGCAAATACTTTTGCAGTTTTCTTCTTTTGATTTCACTACAATTTTGTTGCCATATATGTTTTGTTTAAAGGCTGTAATTCACGCCAGTCTTTCAAGCAGAGCATTCTGCTTCTAAAAAAATTATTATGTGATTTGAATTCGTTGAAGATCTTTTCTTGCCGGTGCAGTAAACATTTGTCCATCTTCGCTAAATCTGGAACCATGACAAGGACATTCCCAAACTTTCTCAGAAGTGTTCCATGCAACCGTGCAATCGATATGAGTGCAAGCAGGATTTACCGCATGCATTTGTCCGTTTTCGTCTTTATAAACTGCTATTGTTTCATTTCCTTCTGAAGGAGTCCTTGGGACATATTTTATCAATTTTGCTTCTCCGTTTTTCAATTCTGCAGGATTTAATTTTTCCAATGGAAGTAGTTTCTCCAAATAATTTGCAGTAACATCAGCGGCGTTTTCAATAAATTTATCAAACCCCGCAACCGGTTTTATTCTCATTGGATCAAAAACATCCTGATATTTACTTTTTCCTTCCAGGATTAAATCAGTAAGAATTCGGGCCGCAATCTGGCTGAAGGTAATTCCATTTCCTCCATATCCCGTGGCCACAAAAACATTATCAGGATTTCCAGGTAAATGACCGATATAAGGCAGCCCATCTGTTGATTCAAAATACTGCGAAGACCAGTTATAAACCACTTCATCTATTTCAAAATACTCACGCAGATATCTTTCCAGTTGCCTGAAACATTCTTCCGTATCTTTTTTTTCAGCTGTTCGATGATCTTCACCGCCGGCAATTAAATACTTTTTTCCATTAATTTCCTGTGTGCGGTAATAATGATAAGGATCGTAAAGATCGTAAGCCAGATCAGGTGGATAATCGCTCTTTAAAGAAAGCGCCATTGCATAACTCCGATATGGAGCACACCGGAAATGAAGCAGGTTGATACCAGGCGGAATGTGAGTTGCATAAACAACATTTGCTGCATTTAAGTTTCCTGAAGAAGTAGCTACCTGAAGAACTTTATGCTTACTTTTTTTTACATCCATCACCCTGCACTGCTGCAGAATAATACCGCCTGCATTTTCAAATGCAGAGGCCAATCCGTATAAATATTTTGTCGGATGGATCTGTGCCTGTCGTTTAAAGACCAATGCTTTTTGAAAATCAACCGGAACCGGAATTGTATTCGCATATTCTACATCACAACCGGCTTTTTTTGAGGCAATAAAGGCTTCGTCCAGTTTTTTTGTTTGTTTCTCATCCGTAGAAAATAAATAACCGGTTCGTTCACCGAATTCACAATCAATATTATATTTCCTCACATTGCTTTCTGCAATATTGATCGCTTCCATCGCTGCACTTAAAACAATTTTTGCACTTTCTTCTCCAAAGTTCTTTTCGATTTCAGCATATGTAAGATCAAGTATGGTGTTGAGATGTGCAGTAGTGCCGGAAGTGGTACCAAATCCAATATTCTGAGCTTCGGCAACGAGGCATTTTTTGCCTGCTGTTTGCAAAAGCAAACCCGTGGTAATGCCTGTAATTCCTCCGCCCACAATGATTACATCATAATTTTCTTCAGTGGTTGTATGCATTGAAATATAAGGAGGTAAATCCTGCCAGATACTTTTGGTTGCGCCATCTCTTTCCATAAAAATACTTTTAAACGAAGCATTCAACTTTTAAATCACTGTTTTGCTTTAAAGTCAAATTTTTGAAAAATAGAAGCTACTGCTTCTCTTACTTTTGTATTGTCATTGATCATATCTGGTTTTAAAATTCCTGATGCATAACCCTGCCACGCTACCACACCCGATTTTGCATCCAACAGGTTGATAATTAATGTACCGGCGTCGATATCCACTGTTTCAGTATCCTGTGGAGTACGCACAGAATCCAGGCCGTTGTCAATCATTTCATAACCATTGAAGGTTCTTAATTTTCCCGGCCGTTCTGTTACCCGGAAAAGTACCAGTATATCAGGATTGGATTGGCTTTGTTTAAATCCCTTTGCGCTCAGTTCAAATGCAATGGCGTCTTTTATTTTGCTCCACACAGATTCGTTATTAAAAACAAGAACTCCATTAGGTGAAACAAAAATCTGGTCTGATGGTATCTGTTGGATTTGCGTTGACCAACCGAAAGTGCTGTAATCATTTAGCGATTTGGTAAACGATTTATCTGCTCCAACCTGTACCTGTGCCTGCGAGAAAATATAGAAGCATAAAAATGCCGCCAATAAAAATGTTTTTTTCATAACTTTTTATTTTTTTTAAATGAAAAATGTGTATTGCAAAGTGAAAAATAGGGTAGTAGGAATCAATAAAACTTTATGCCATGTTTTTATTTTCATCTTTGCAAATGCAAGCCGGTATTGGCTCTGCTTCTAAAATTTTAATCAGTAAAATAACAAATATGTGTAATTGTTATTTTTTGATTTATAAAATTTTTACCTCAACTATCGGGAATCTGTTCATGATGTTCGGGAATAATTTCTACACTACTACCATTCTAAAAATTAATAAGGCTTCTCTTTAAAAATCAGAAAAAAATGCAATCTCCGCTTTCTACAAAAAATGCGGTTTTTAACGTCTTACCTCTCAGTAATTTCTACTGATAAAAAAAACAAAATGTAATCAAATAAACTCAGGCGTTTTTAAAGAAGGAATTATGGCATAAATTTTTATTTATACTCTTCAAACCCAAAGTATGAACAAGATAACCCCTCAAAAATTGAAGACTATTAAAAACTCGATGAGTTTTGTGGAAGCCATTTTGCCTTTCACTGAAAAGCCCTCAAATGCTCACTTTGCCACAAAAGAAAAAGTGAACAATGATGAAATTGAGGCTAATGACTTGTTTTCTTTGTTTACTGCTAATATTATAAAAGAAGAAGTCGTTTTTACAAGATAAACTGTTGAAGGCCGGAAGCGTGAAAGCTGAAGGGATCACCAGTTCTGAAAGACAAGTCCATAGCTCTCTTCAGTAATAATATCTTTCCATTGATGAATGAGCTTTTTGTAGGCTTTTCCTACTGGCATGATCTTTCTGTCGAGATCGTATAAGCCTAATTTATTCACATTGCCCGCATCATTTCTTAATGCCGAATCCCAATCTACCTGGTGTGTAAGACTATACCAGGTAAATCCGATTACCGGAATACCATCGTGTTTCAGGCGGTGCACATTTGCCCATTGTTTTAAAAGCCATTCTTTACACGCCGGCATTTTAATATTTGTTTCTGTATGCATAATAGGAAGCCGGTATCGGCGGTAATATTGTGCAGTGATCACATAATATCCAAAAATTTCTCCGGAAGCCTGTGTATGTCCGTCGGGATGTACGATATGCTCATTGGTTACATAATAATCGTTTCCCATAATACACCTTCCTTTCACCTGGTTGTCGGCAAACCATTGGTATTCTTCTCTTGTCATTCCATTGTTGATAAGGTAATTGTACATCGGAACATTTAATGGATAACCATAAGTAAGATCGAGGGAAAGAAATCGTTTTTGATTTAAAAATCTTGCCAGGGGAGATGCTGCCGGATCAATTGCATGAAAATATTCTGAAGATTCACTTTGAATAAAAGTAGCTTCCGGCTGAATGCGCAAAATTGCATGCATTGCCATTACATTGGCTTTGCAAATGTGTTTCAATGCCGTCACAAAAGCTTCATCAGATGCCAGGCATTCATTCCACCAGCCATATTGCGCGGAAAACATTGCGGCAATAAAAATTTCATTGATCGGTGTATATAATTGGAGATCCGGAAAGCGTTTGGCAAATGCCTCGGCATATTCTGCGAAATAATAAGGGAAATCCGGATTTTGAAAGTTACCCAGCCAATCAGGAACTCCAAAATGACAAAGGTCAACAATTGGACAGATCTCTAATTCCCTGAGCCTGTTGAATACCTGGTCGCTAAAAGCCCAGTCATATTGCCCTGGAGCTGTGTGTGTGCTAAACAAGGGCGGCCCGTATCTTAAATATTCAATTCCAAGATCTTTTACCAGTAAAAAATCTGTTTGCCAATATTGATAATGGCCGCATTTTTCCATTTCGTCCACTCTTTTACAAGTGCCATCGGGTAGTTTGATGTTGGGATAGCTATTTTCGATCCCTGTAGAAAACATAAATTTTGTTCCGGGCATGATCAGGTTATTTTTTCTTCAAAAAATCGTTCAATTGCATGATGAAGGGAGGGTAATTTAATTCCTTTGTCGCTTTGCAATACACTGTACTGCGGACGCTTTGCTTTCCAACTGGTTTCATGCTGATAGCAAGGCGAAATATGTTTTTTAGGGAAATGGCCTCTTGAAGCCAGTTCTTCTGCAAATTCGCACCAGGTAAGCATTCCTTCATTACTTAAATGCCATATACCGTATTCCTCATCAATTAAAAGGTCTAATGACTTATTAACGAGATCTGGTATATAGGTGGGTGAGACGATCACATCTTTTACCGCTGCACACGATTGATTTTCTTTTAATGAATTTAATATATAAAAAGCAAAATTATACGTATCCCATGGGCCGAAAAAGGCGCTTGTTCTTATGATCAGGGCCGAAGGAAAATGTTTCAAAACCAATCTTTCACCCATGGCTTTGCTTTTTCCATAAATATTTAATGGCTTTACCGAATCTATTTCCAGGTAAGGGCTTTGCTTCTGTCCGTCAAAAACAAGATCAGAAGAGAAAGTCATAAACTGTATGCTATGTTCATTGCAAACAGACGCTACATTTCCCGGTGCACCGGCATTCAGTTGAAAACATTTGTCCGGCTCTGATTCCGCATCGTCCACTCTTACATAACCGCTGGCATTTACTATTGCCCACGGTTTATATTTATCTATTGCTTCTTCTATTTTTCCGGTATCCGTTATATCCAGTTGGTACCGGTTAAAAGCGCGGTAAGGAATTGAACGCATTTCACAGATCTTTGTAAAAGCGCTTCCAAGAGTGCCTGAACTTCCGAGGATGAAAATGGGTGAGGCAGTTGAATCAGGGAAAACGGCATCACTGCCCGGATAACTTTTATGCCACCAGCCTTTTTCGTTTATTACCGGATGCTGGTAGTCTCCTTTGCCGGCAAGCGATTGAAGAAGCTTTGCAATAGCCGTGGGACGGAATCTTTTCGCACTCACATCAAAAACGCCGCTTTCATAAATTTTATCTTCACGGGTCAACAAACTATTCCAATCAAAAGCTCCTAACATTGACCATGCGGTAATTGCTTTAATATCCACATCTTCTTTTTTCAATTCAATACACGAATCCCAGGCTTCTTTAAACCATCGTAACTGCTCCTCACGGGTACAGTGCATGTGTACTTCCGTGAGCGCAACAGGGATATGGTAACGCTCCCATGCCTCACGTAATAACGCTTTTAAACCAGCCGGTTTTACAGCTCTTACTGCTGCCACATCTGCATAAGAATGTTCTCCGTTTCCTCCATAGGTATCAGGTGGATATAATTCTGTTCTTTCATCCAGATATCTTTCTGAAGTAACATAATAATTGAATCCGGCAATATCAGGAGGGCAGGGATTGTCCATAAAAAATTGTAATTCCGCTTCATCAATCCCAACTTCTCCGATAAGATAATGCCAGAAAAACTTTTCATCATTTAATTTTCCGCAAAGAAGGTCATAAGAGATCCAGCGTCTCTTATTTTCAAATTCCGCCTGGTATTCCAATAAAGGAGTACTGTGTGTTTTGGTCAGATCTTCCGTTTGGACCAGCCTTGCCGCCGGGTTTATTTTTCTTATTTCCTGCATTGCCAGTACGGTTGCTTTCAGTTCGTTCAGCAAGATGGAAATGAAGCTGTGCTCGTCATTCTGATGAGGATACCAAAATCCATACAATCCGCTGAAACGTGCAGTGGTCAGTGGTTCATTAACCGGTGTATAATATTCAACCCATGGAAATTTCTTTGCCACTTTTGAAGCATATTTTGCTAATGCTTCCGGGAAAGCGGGATCAGTTAACGAAGTGAATTTCGGACCGCTTCCATGATGTATCAATCCGGCAATCGGCGTTATATGATAAGATCTTATTTTATTTAGTTCGCGTTCCGTTCGTGTCCAGTCAATTTCTTCATCCTCAGATGAATGCTGATGTGCTTCCCATAAAACGGGATAACGCAAAGCACGGATTCCCAACTGCGCGATGTTTTCAAGGTCATTTTTTCTTTCATAATACCCTGCGTAATATAATTGGTCGCGAAAAGTATCTCCGATCCGGTTAATTGTACATTCCAGACCGCCCCAGATCTCAGGATTGTATAATTGGTAGCTTGTGTCCATTAACATGATATTCTTTTTCCGGATATTCTTTTTCCAAAAATTCCATTTTCCCGTTTCTTAAGATCTTTTTGTATAAGGTAAGCGCCTGCGCTACTACCTGGTCCATGTTGTAATACTTGTAAGTGGCCAGCCTTCCAGCAAAGTGTACATTTCTTTCACGCGATGCCAATAGCTGGTACTTTCTGTACAATTCTGTGTTTTCGTGGCGGGGTACAGGATAATAAGGGTCCCCTTCGTCTTTTGGGTATTCATATACGATGGATGTTTTTGGGTGCTTCTGCCCGGTTAAATATTTGAATTCGGTAATTCTCGTGTATGGATGCTCGTTAGGATAATTTACAGTTCCTGTCGATTGATAAGTTTCCTGTTCTATTGTTTCAAATTTGAATTCTAAAGAGCGGTAAGGGAGCTTGCCGTAACAATTATCGTAGAAATAATCAATCGGCCCGGTATAGATCATTTTTTTAAAAGAAATAGAGTTTTGAATTTCTTTATAATCCGTGTTCAGCATCACTTTTATATTCGGATGATCGAGCATTTTTTCGAACATGCGTGTATATCCGTATAAAGGAATGGCCTGGTAAGAATCGGTAAAGTAACGGTCATCGCGGTTGTTCCTCGTGGGGATCCTCGATGTAACAGAGGCATCTAATTCTGATGGATCGAGGTTCCATTGTTTCCGCGTATATCCTTTAAAAAACTTTTCGTACAGCTCGCGTCCTACTTTATTTACGACTACGTCTTCGGAAGTTAAGATCCGTTGTTTTTTTTCTGCTTTCGACTCCAGGAAAGCATCTACTTCACTGCTGGATAAATTGAGTCCATACAATTTATTGATGGTATTCAGATTAATTGGTATTGGAACAAGCATGCCATCAACACTGGCAAGTACGCGATGTTCATAAGGCCTCCATTGTGTAAAATTTCCGAGATAATCAAAAACTTCTTTGCTGTTGGTATGAAAAATATGCGGTCCGTATTTATGAACGAGAATGCCGTCTTTATTATAAAAGTCGTACGTATTTCCGCCGATATGATTTCTTTTATCTACCAGCAGCACTTTCTTCCCCGCCTGTGTTGCGATCCGCTCTGCTAAAACACCACCGGCCAGCCCGGCACCTACAATCATATAATCAAACATATACTTCGCTTTTATTGTTATTAATCGTCTTGTTATTATTCATCATCGCTTTTCTTTCCAGTGCTTCATCAATCAATTGCGACATTTTGTGCCAGGTTTTATTCCAGGAAATATCTTTAAGAAATGCATCTACTTTTTTATTCCATGCTTCCTTATCCTTATTGCTCAGAATTTGTTCTGCGGCTTCTATAAATTCTGTAGCTGTATCTGCAATATGGACCAGGCCTTCTTTGCCGTAAGGTGTAACCACATCGGTGATAGAAGTAGAAATAACGGGTTTGCCTCCGGCCAGGTATTCCGGTGTTTTGGTAGGGCTGATAAATTTTGTAGATTCATTCAACGCAAATGGAAGAATGGCCACATCCCAACCTGATAAATACACCGGGAGTTCTTTGTATTTTTTGCTCCCCAGGTAATGAATGTTCTCTTTTTTAGGAAGGTTTGCCGGATCAATTTTTGTTATCGGTCCCAGAAATACAAATTGCCAGTCAGGACGCAGCGCTGATAATTGTTCAATTAAAGGAATGTCAAAACGTTCATCAATTACACCGTAAAATCCAAAACGCGGATGTGATATAGAAGCCTGGTCTGGCGGATCTCCTTTAAAATTACGGGCAACACTAAAATGAGATTTGTCAATGCTGCTGGGGAACGAATGAATATTATGATGCAAATGCCTTTTTGCTTTATATAAGCTCTGGCCACCCGTAAAGACAAGATCTGCGCTGCTTAGCAGGCATGCTTCCATTTCCTTTATCTGTGGTGGCGGCGATTTGAAGGCTGATAATTCATCCATGCAGTCATATATAATTAAAGAAGGATAAAGGTGGTCTGTATAGGCAAGAGCCATCGGGGAATAATACCATAGGATATATTTATGAATTTTGTTGGAATACATGCAGGAATCCAGCAAGGCTCTTAATGTATGATTTCTCTTTTCGGCAGTTGTATTTTTGGCCACATGTAAGATCACGACCCACAGATTTGCATTATCATCCGGCTTGCTTATTTCATAAAAATCATATTCTGATTCAAAAACAGGTTCTTCAATTACAAACACCCTGCTGTTAACCGCAAAGCGATTTAGTAAATGCTGCGGGCGTTGATACACAAAATTCCATCGTATGTGACTAAGACAAATAAGATCCATAAAATTAAAAATTAAAAATTAAAAAGCAAACAACTTATAAGATAAGCGGGTCGTGAGTTATAATACTATTTATATGCCAGTTAGTTTGACGTTAAAAGTCACATTTTGGCACGAAATATAAAGTTTCCTGAGTAACAAAATCCTCAAATGAACTTCTAAGTGTAGAAATTTTAAATAGAAGTTATATTCCTTTCAATCTATATTCTTTAATTTCTTTTTAATGTGTTTGTATCAATGAAAAAGTAAATTGATGCAAAGAGACAATGCCTCATTTGGTTATATAATATTTAAAAATTAAAATGGTTTTGTAAATAATTGTGGCATGTTTTTATAGTATTTCCTGCATACACAAATTTTAATAACCTAAAAAAAATTAATCATGAGCACAACAAAAACAGCAGAAGGATTACGTGACCTTTTTGTAGATGAATTAAGAGATATTTACTGGGCTGAAAAAGCGCTTACTAAAGCAATTCCCAAAATGATTAAAAATGCCACTTCCCAGGATCTTGTCGATGCGCTGGAAGACCATCTGCAAGTAACAAGAGGCCATGTAGAAAGATGTGAAAAAGTATTTGATATTTTGGGTAAACCTGCAAGGGCTAAAAAATGCGAAGCAATGGAGGGACTTACAAAAGAAGCTGAAGAAATTATGAACAGTACTGAAGACGGTGTTGTAAGAGACGCAGGAATTATTTCTGCCGCCCAAAAAGTAGAACATTATGAAATTGCCACTTATGGAACTTTATGCGCTTTTGCAAAAACTTTAGGAGAAAGTGAAATCGCAGATCTTCTCGGACAAACTTTAAAAGAAGAAAGAGAGTGTGACGACCGGCTCACTGGTATTGCCGAATCAAATATCAATGAAGAAGCGATGCATGCAGAAAATGTGTGATTTTTTTTTAAAGAGAAGCAGATACGGGTTTTACTCAATGTAAAACCCGTTTTTTTTGAAGAAGAAGAAATTATTAACTAATACTGAAGGTTGTTTTCACTCACACCTGATACCTCACACCTGACACCTGACACCTCACACCTAACAATGAACATTTCCCAAAAGCCAATAAATAATAAAGAATACTACAATGGTTCCAAGGCATCCGCCGCCTAATTTTTTGGCACCGTAAGCTGCTATTAATCCGCGTACTAATTTATTCATTGCTACTGTTTTTAATTTCTAAAAATGTAATTTTTTAAAGAACTTAATTAGCAAATAATAATCCAATTATATTTTCCATTCCACAATCTCATTCGTCCATTCATCTTTATATGGCGCAGTGATTTTAATATAATTATCTGTGTAGCCATCCATCGTTCCGTTTTTATTTTTTCCTTCAAATAAAACTTTTCTTGTCTCGCCGGAATGCATCCGCATGAAGTGTTGCATTTTTTTATAAGACAAAGAACGAAGTATTTTTGTACGCTCATGACGCACATTTACCGGTACAACCGGCTCAATGTTTAATGCCAATGTATTGGCTCTTTCAGAGTAAGTAAATACATGAAAATAAGAAACATCCAATGCAACTAAAAAATCAACTGTTTCTTTAAAATCGACTTCTGTTTCGCCGGGAAAGCCGGTGATCACATCAACTCCGATGCAACAATCCGGAATTAATTTTTTGATCATTTCCACTTTTTCTGCATACAATTCTCTTTTGTAACGTCTGCGCATCATCCCGAGAATTTTGTTGCTTCCGCTTTGTAAAGGAATATGAAAATGCGGCATAAACTTTTTACTGTTCGCAACAAATTCAATTATATCATTTGTAAGAAGATTGGGTTCGATAGATGAAATACGATAACGTTCTATGCCCTCAACCTCATCTAAAGCTTGTATAAGCTGATAGAAATTCTCTGTATACTTTTCACCGCTAAAGCCTTTCCCAAAATCACCTAAGTTCACGCCTGTTAAAACAATTTCTTTCACACCATTTTTTGCAAGTTGGTTTGCATTGAAAACAACATGTTCAATTGTGTCACTTCTGCTTTTTCCACGAGCTAAAGGAATTGTGCAGAAAGAACAATTGTAATCGCAACCATCCTGCACTTTTAAAAA
>DATILZ010000376.1:0-1745 GCA_035475995.1 Hanamia sp.
AAGGTGCTTATTTCAAAAGAAAACAAAAAGAAAAAGACATAAAAAACACCCGTATATTTATTTGAAATTCGCAATATCCTCTCAGTCAGGGGATGCCATAAATTCGGAGAGGCCAAAACCAGCGTGGTTATAATTCCCACAACTGCACCTGCTAATACGTCTGTTGGATAATGCAACCCCAGGTACATTCTTGGAAAGCAGATTACCAAGAAAACATACAGGAAAGAAAATATTCCCAACCTTTTTGAAATTAAGAAAATGCCGGTAGCCAGCGCAAAAAACATCACCGCATGATCGCTTGGAAGGGAACTGGCCATATCAAACGTATCGGCCATAGACTTGTTGTGGTAAAATTGTGCAAAGGCCGGATCCACTAAGGGCCTTAATCGGAACGGAAGTACGCGTGCCAATAATCTTCCTACAAATATGGCGATGATGCATGAGATAATCGAAATAATGACTCTTTCCCTGGTCAAAGTTATCTTGTCACTTTTTCTGAACCACAGATACCAAAGCATTGATACGACAACACCACCTTTTAGTAGCGCATTATCAACAATTGCCACCATAAAAGAATTTAATGACGGTAATTTTTGTGAAGTGTTAATAAGGGAATTTAAAATGGAAGTATCAAATAAATTCATTTAAATATAATTTTAATTTTCACCTTCTAAAAAATTACTAAATCGTTTAAAGTTTAAATCTTTATTGAGTATTTCAAGCTGTTTTGAAGCTTTTTGGCTGAATTCACTTTTTTTGAAAATGCAAAACATCTTTTTGTTTTCCTGATGAAAATCGTATGTTATGAAGAATTTAATCTGTTTTCTCATTTTCTTAAAAATCCCATTTTAGCATTAATCCTTTGATCCAATACCAAAAAGAATTATTACATCTTCAGGTTCCAATTTTATTTCTTTTTACGATGAAACTCCATTTTTTTGAAAAGTTGCCATCCGCCCGTTCAAACAAGAGTAAATGCGATGCATTCGCATTTCCGTATTTGCTACTTCAAAAAATGGATCTGAAAACAAAAGCAATTTCTCATGTTATTAAGCAATCAGAAGTAGATAAGCAATGATATTTTGTCTATAATATGAATCCTATTTTATTGCAATTTCTCATTTTCTGTGGCAGCGTTCCTCTTCTTAATATTAATCCATTTATATAACGAATTACACGTCTAAAGTAATATGTAAATTCAATTAATCCAAAAAAAATTAAAAATTAAGTGCATGTTATTTTGATCATTTAATCTTTGGCATAGAAATTCATTTTCTTGTTTGCTGTCATAGAAGGCATTCCAGTTTATTTTATGGTTGCATTTTTGTCGTAATAAGCCTTTTAAAAGCCGCATTTACACCCTTTAAAAAAAATGCAGCAATTTATTTTTGTGAAAACAAATTTATAAGACGACAGCAGCTTATTTGAACTTTTTGATGAGTAATTTTAAATGAAAAATCGAAATTTAAAAATAAAACCTTAATCATGAATAATCAAGGAAACAAAAAAAGTAAAACAAACAAAATCATTTATTGGATTTCAACCGGCCTCATATCGTTATTTGAAATTTCCGGAGCCTTTTTTATGAATAGCCAGGCCGCCATTGAGGGAACTAGACATTTAGGATTGCCCGAATGGTTTAGATGGGAAGTAAGTATCGGGCATTTGATTGGAGGCATTCTTCTGATTATACCGATAAATAAACGAATCAAAGAATGGACGTATGTTGCATTTGGAATAGATTT
>DATILZ010000377.1:0-3985 GCA_035475995.1 Hanamia sp.
AGCGGTACACTGCGAAATATAGTGATTTTCAGTATTTATCCCCTTAAAGCCAATCATCCTTTGCTCCAACTCCCACTCAACTCCTACTCAAAGCCCAGTCAAAGCCCACTCAAAGCCCAGTCAACTCCCACTCAAAGCCCAGTCAAAGCACAGTTAAAGGGAGTACGGGGAGGAAATGGAAAAGTAAGAGAAAACTGTGCGAAAGGTATGGGCTTCACCCGGTACATCAGGCATTATGTCTCTTCTTATCCCACATCAATCCAATTTCTTGACCTATGTTATTGGCAAGAGTATTGTATCAATATAATTTTGTATTCTAAAAAAATACATAATGAAACAATATCGATCAGTAGAAGAAGTGCTTTCACCTTCCACATCGCATATGGTTGGAGACGGATTTAAAGTAGTAAACTTTTATCCGCGTGGTGGAAGGTTTGGCGACAGAATGAACCCGTTTTACCTGATGGATTTTAATCCGGAATATCATTTTACACCTACTACAGTTCCGCGTGGCGTCGGAGTTCATCCTCATCGTGGATTTGAAACCGTAACCATTGCTTACAAAGGAAGTGTGGCTCACAACGACAGCACCGGAAACAGCGGCGTTATCAATCCGGGTGATGTGCAATGGATGACTGCTGCAAGCGGAATTTTACATAAAGAATATCACGAAACGGAATTTGCAAAAAGAGGCGGCGCATTTGAAATGGTGCAGATTTGGGTCAATTTACCCAAAAAATATAAAATGTCTCCTCCTAAATACCAGGCCATACTCAATGAACAAAAAGGACGCTTCGGGATTGATAACGGTAAAGGAACAGTTTTGGTGATTGCAGGTGAACATAATGGAGTAAAAGGACCGGCGCAAACTTTTTCGCCAGTAGAAATGTATGACATTCGCTTAAGTGAAAATGCAGAAGCGGTTTTTAATTTACCCGCCACTTTCAACACAGGATTGTTGGTAGTTGAAGGAGAAATAATCGTGAATGAAAACATTACCACGCGTGAACATCAATATGTTCAGTTCGAAAATGAAGAAGGGGAAATAAAAATGAAAGCTTCTAAAAACAGCATTCTTTTATTATTGAGTGGCGCGCCAATTAACGAACCTATAGCCGCATACGGGCCGTTTCTGATGAATACGAAAGAAGAAATTCAGGAAGCAATGAATGATTTTAACAGCGGTAAATTCGGAACATTAGCACAATAATATTTTTAAATCAAAAACAAAAACAAATACTATGGCAACAAAAACAAAATGGACAATCGATCCCACTCACAGCGAAATCGCATTTAAAGTAAAACACCTGATGATCGTAAATGTAAAAGGTGTTTTCACGGAATATAATGCAAGCATCTACACAAATGATGATGATTTTACTACTGCGGAATTTGATTTTTGGATGAATCCCAATTCATTAAAAACCAATGATGAAAAACGTGATGCGCATTTAAAAAGTTCTGATTTTTTTGATACAGAACATCATAAAGAAATTACTTTCAGATCCAACACGATTGAAAAAACCGGCGATGACACGTATGAGTTGTGGGGCAACCTGACCATTAAAGGAATTACAAAAAAAATAAAGCTGGAGGTGGAATTTGGCGGCATTCAAAAAGATCCATGGGGTGGCGAAAGAGCCGGATTTTCTATTAATGGAAAAGTAAACCGTAAAGATTGGGAACTGAACTGGAATGCCGTATTGGAAAGTGGTGGCGTTTTAGTAGGAGATACCGTCAATATTGCGTGCGAAGTAGAATTGGTGAAACAACAAGAAGTGAATGCCTGATTAATTATTGAATTATACAATTACTCAATTACCGAATTATTAAATGATAGAATAAAGCGTTTAAGTCGTAAAAGATGCATCCCTGGTTGTTGACCGTTAGTTCGCGAAATGCTTAATTCAAATTATTCATTTAAAAATAAGTAAGTATTTTTTGGTCTTCGCTAATATTTAAAGGCAGTTTCGGTATTATTTTCTTGTGTATTTGTTCGGTATATGTTCGCTCCGTGTTCAGTTTTATGGAGCGAACAGAAGCCATAGTAATTCTGAATAAATGGTGTTGAAGAATAAAAGCATTCTATGGCAAAGATACCAGACTGGTATCAGGTGCTTTATTGGCGGGATAGATTTTGGTTCCGGGGGTACCCGGATTTACTTTTCCTCTAAAAAACAAATAGCATAAACCGTTTAAGTGGCAATGGTTTCATCCCTAACTGTTGCTTATTGTACACTCACTATGACAGCGAGCCGGGCTTGGAGTATACCACTCGCCAATTCTGTCAGGCGACAAATTAAATGCGTTCATTCAAACCATCACGATTTAAACGACTAATTCTATTACAGTATTCATCTATAGTATTTGATTCCAAAGTACTGAGCGAAAGCATTAGCTTTAAGGGGGCAAAAGTTGTTTTCTTTTTAAACGGGTTTAATTAAAAATCATTTGTAATAATTTTTTTTGGTAATTCAGCAAGGCAACAAATAGAAGGTTTTTGTTTTATATAGTACCAACGATATCGCTTTTGACTTTTTGATTCGAAAGTGATTTGATCGCGTCTTTCATTATGATAGCCGGCAAATTAAAGCATGCGAAAAATAGTATGAACACATACGAATCATCTCCTTTAAGAAATAAAAAAAGCCAATAAATTAATAAATACGGAAATGTCAGTAGCGTTTGCAAACCGTTGTCGAAAACAAAATGTTGCAAATTAATAAGGGTAAATGTGTACTTTTGACGCCTTTTAAAAGGATAACATAATTAATTTTAAGTCTTGGAAAGTAAAGTAACAAAAATCGGCGTTTTGACATCCGGCGGCGATTCTCCGGGAATGAATGCTGCGATCAGAGCAGTTGTACGTACCGGTATTTATAATAAATTAGAGGTTTATGGCATTATGCGTGGCTACATGGGCATGATTGACAACGATATTTTTAAAATGGAAAGCAAGAGCGTTGCTAATATTATTCAACGTGGTGGCACCGTTTTAAAAACTGCCCGGTGTAAGGAATTTTATACAAAAGAAGGGCGAAAAAAAGCTTTTGAAAGCCTCCAAAGCCACGGCATTAACGGATTGGTAATTATTGGCGGAGACGGCTCTTTTCGTGGTGCGCAGATTTTTAGCCACGAATATGATATTCCCTGCATTGGGTTGCCAGGCACCATTGATAAAGATATAGCAGGCACTGATTTTACCATTGGTTTTGATACCGCAGTGAACACAGCGGTGGAAGCAATAGATAAAGTAAGAGATACTGCAGATGCACACGACCGGCTTTTTATTATCGAAGTAATGGGCCGCGATTCAGGATATATTGCTTTACATAGCGGTATTGCAACAGGCGCAGAAAATATTTTAATTCCTGAACAAAAAACTGACGTGGAAGGTGTGGTAAATGCTTTGCTGGAAAAACATGGACGCAAAAAATTGGTTAACATTATTGTAGTAGCTGAAGGAGAAAAATTTGGTGCGGCAGAATTGGCAAAAGTAATTACAGAAAGAATCCCTGAACAGGAAGTGCGGGTTACGATTCTTGGGCATATTCAGCGAGGTGGTTCGCCCACCTGTTTTGACAGATTAATAGCAAGCCGGATGGGATATTCTGCTGTTGAATGCCTGTTAGTTGGGAGATACAATGTCTTTGTTGGAATCGTTAACAATAAAATGCATTATATTCCATTAGACCAGGCGGTCAAAAAGAAACAAAAATTAAGTGAAGACTGGATGAAAATTGTAAAGATATTGTCAAGCTGAAAAGGTATGAGGTATTAGGTATGAGGTATTAGCTAAAAGCTACAACCTAAAACCTAAAACCTAAAACCTAAAACAGAATACCTAAAACCTAAAACCCAATACCTAATAATAATGTCAAAAAATATCAGTAAATACCTTCATAAAGAAATGGATAAAAAGGCCGGATTTGACCATACTGTAAAACGTACAAAAATTGTAGCTACCGTTGGGCCAGCCTGTGAT
>DATILZ010000378.1:0-4493 GCA_035475995.1 Hanamia sp.
ATATTTACTTCATCAGGAAAGTATTTATAGTGATCTTTATTTCCGGCCCACGCCACCTGTTTTGTTTCATCTCCTTTTATTTCATAAAACAAAGCGAAAGGAAAATCTTTTTTATTTTCTGCTAAAACATCCGCAGTTTTCTTATATATCTCCGCAAGGCTTTTTTCGTCGTAAGAAATTTTTCCAAGCTTTCGGAGTGTTTCCAGGGCTCTTTCGTTTATCACCCGTGAAGTATCATCCGTATTTGCGCAAAACACACCGGCAGTAATGCCATTATCGCCCGGGATGGGTGTGTAAGAAAAAGTGTAATAAGTTTCTTCCGGATAGCCATTGCGCTCCATGATGAGCAATTGCGACTCTACATACGTTCCTTCATCATGTTCCATTACCGTTTTGAGCATTGGTTGAATATCGTCCCAGATATCTTTCCATACTTCATAAACCGGCTGCCCTAAAGCGGCCGGATGCTTACCACCAACAATTGATTTGTAAGGATCGTTGTATAATTTTATAAGTTGCTTTCCCCAGCCAATCCAAATAGGCTGGCTTGATGAAAGCATGATCCGCACGCAGGTTTTAAGGCTTTGCTCCCATTCTTCCGGGTCTCCGAGCGGCGTTGTTGTCCAATCAAAATTGCGTATCCGCTCACCCATCTCTCCTCCTCCCAATAGAAAAATTGGAATCCTACCTTTTAAAACATCCTTCATCATTCAGGGGATTAAAGTTGTGGAATACAAATATAATGTAAAAAACAAATTGTTATAAATTGACCTTGGTAATTGGAAATGAAGGTATTTGTTGGTTTACCGTTTTTTTTAATTAAAAAAAGCCGGCTCTTAGTTTTATTTTGAGCCGGCTCTTAGTAGTGACCGCGTCAGGATTCAAACCTGAAACCTTCTGATCCGTAGTCAGATGCTCTATTCAATTGAGCTACGCAGCCAAAGAGGCGCAAAAATAATAAATAATTGTTTCAAGCCAATTTCTTCTTTGTGAAATAATGTGAAATAAAAAATAAGCCGGCAATTTTATTAGATTTTTCACTTTTTCTAAAATAAAAAGCACTTTTTCTACGTTTAAAATAGAAGGAAAGAAAGTGTTAAGTCATTTTGGCTGATAAGATCCTTTTTTCTTTCTTAACACAATCCAAATTCAACCCATGAAAATTCCTGAATATTTTATAGTCATTATTTCTATTATTGCTCTTTCCTTCTCAGGTCTGTTTTATTCCATTAATCAAAATCATAAAATAACCACAGCTAACTCTATAGAAATCAATGAATCACGGAAAACTTTACATAAGGTTGATGCGGCTTATTATACCATTAGCGAACTCGAACGTCATACTCAAAAATATGTGATAACGGGTGATGGAATTTCTGAAAAAAATGCGGAAAAAGAAATTGCTTCCCTTTATAATATAGTTGGAGAATTAAATGAATCAGCAAAATTAAACCCGGATGATTTTCCTTTTTTGCCACTACTGATTAAGAAATTGGACAGCCAGCAATATATCCGAAAAAATAAATTAAGTGCAAAAGAAATCAGCAGATTCCTGGCTACCAGTACGAATGAAAAAAACTCACTTCTTTTTTATCAATCTGTAAATGAAACAAAAGCGGCTTACGTAAACAAAATCAATGAGTTACTGGCAAAAAGCCAGTCGATCGATGCAACGAATTTTAAATCCACACTTATTGTTTGCCTTGTTTCAATTCTGTTGATCATTTTCACCCTCTTACAGGAAATGCGCAATAAAAGATTAAGAAAAGTGGCTGAAAATGATACGCGTCAAATTGAGATCAAATATAAAAATCTTGTGGAAAATTCGGGCGTTGGATTGCTTACTACCGATCTCAATGGTCGTATCACTTTTGTAAATAAACGGATCACCTCTTTTACCGGTTTTGAACCTCAGGAAATGATTGGCCGGCATTTTTCATCACTGGTAGATAGTGAATGGACGCAAAGCATTACCGAAAAATTAAAAAAACAATTTCAATTACGTGAGGAAGAATCAAACATAAGCTATCCGTTAATTGTAAAATCGGGAAACAGAATTTGGGTAGAGCAATCGAGCGTTATATTGATGGAAAACGGCCAACCCCAGGGGTTTCAATGTATTGTAAAGGATATAACAGAGAAAAAAGGAATAGAAGCGGAATTGAAAAAAATTGAATTGGAGCGGGAAGAACATCAGTTCAGGCTTCAATCCATTCTGGATAATACTCCCCTGATGATTTTCATCAAAGATTTGGACGGACGTTATTTACTTGCAAACAAGAGTTACAAAGACGCTTTTAATTTTACCTCCGAACAAATAATCGGGAAAACCGACTTTGACCTTGTGGCCAAAGCGGATGCGGAACGTTATAGGGAGATCGACGAATATGTGATCAGGCAACAAAAACACGTCGAGGTCGAAGAAACCATCGATCAGTCAGGGATGAGTAAAAGTCTGCTGATCGTTAAATTTCCTTTATTCGACAAAAACAACACGATTTACGGAATCAGTGGCATTGCGAGCGACATTACCGAAAGATACCTGTATGGTTTGCACCTGATAGAAGCGAAACGGAAAGCCGAAATGGCAGAGCAACTGCAGGAGCAATTTCTTGCCAATATGAGCCATGAAATAAGAACGCCGATGAATGGAATTATAGGGATGACGAATATTTTATTGAATACTCCTTTGAGTAACGAGCAGAAAGATTTTGTACACATCATCAAAAAATCATCAGACAGCTTAATGATTTTAATAAATGATATTTTAGATCTTTCAAAGATCAAAGCGGGAAAGCTAAGAATAGAAAATATTGATTTCCGGCTGCGGGAAACACTTGAACAAACTTTGGGCACGTTTAGAGTTTTGATAAATGATAAAGGCCTTACACTAAGGGTTTCTGTTGATTTAAATATTCCCGATTCTCTTACAGGCGATCCGCACCGGCTCAATCAAATATTAAATAATCTGGTCAGCAATGCAATAAAATTTACAGCAGCGGGAGAAATAAGGCTGGAAATTAAAGCGCTTCATCAAAGCGAAGATGAAATTGAACTTTTATTTTCTGTATCTGATACCGGTATTGGGATTGCAAAAGAAAAGATAGAATTGATCTTCGAGTCATTTTCACAGGCCGAAAGCGGAACATCGAGAAAATTTGGCGGAAGCGGTCTGGGATTATCCATTACCAAAAAGCTGATAGAAATGCAAAACGGTTCTATTGAGGTAAATAGTACTCCGGGAAAAGGAACAGAATTTAATTTCACGATCAAATATGTGATACCCGGATATGTAGTGAGCAAACACTATGACAATATAAAACATGAGACAATCAATGAGGGAGGATTAGCAGGCAAAAGAGTTTTGGTTGTTGAAGATAATGAAGCCAATCAAAAAGTAATTTATCACATGTTGGATAAAGCAGGAATTGAAGCAGATCTTGCAGACAATGGAAAAGTAGCGATAAAATTATTCGAAGATGGATTTCAATATGACCTTATCATTATGGACTTGCAGATGCCTGAAATGGATGGGTTTGAAACTACAAAGTATATCCGTGAAAATTTAAAATCAGATATTCCGATTATCGCAATGACTGCCAGTGCTTTGCGAAATGAAAAAATAAAATGCATAGCGCTCGGTATGAATGAATATTTAAACAAGCCATTTGTTCCGGCCGACCTTTTTGCTGAACTAAGAAGATTTTTATTAAAGAAAGAAGAAGTAGTTTCTGAAAATAATCAGCCTTTTGTTTATACAGAATCAAAGAAACTTTATAGCCTGAATCACCTCATAGAACTGGATGATTTGGATTGCCTTTGTGAAGTGCTGCAGATCTTTATAGAATCAACTCCGGTTATGATGACAGAAATAAAAGAAGCAATCGAAGAGAAGAATTGGGATGAAGTGTATAAAAAAGCACACAAGCTGAAAAGCAGCATCGGCATTTTGCAAATGGGAAAATTAATGTCACTGGTTACAAAAATTGAATCAAATGCTAAAGAGAAAAAAAACCTGGAAGAAATACCAGTCACTTTTGAAAAGGCAGAAGAACTTTTATTGCAAATAAATCCTATGCTACATGATGAATTGCAAAAAGCTTTGGAATTGGTAGTAAAAAATTAATTAATGATAAATGAAAGAAACGGAATTCCTCTTATTTGTCCGTTTACTGAAATTTAAAAAAATAAAACTGAAAATCTATGAAAATATTAATTGCAGATGATGAAATGATCATGTTGAAAATCATTGAATTGAGATTGAAAAAAGATGGCCATGAAGTAATTGTAACTTCTAATGGACAGGAAGCAGTTGAAAAAATAAAACAGCATGATCCGGACATGATTATTGCAGATATTATGATGCCATTTACCTCTGGTTTGGAAATTGTAAGCCTGGTAAAACAAGGAAGCCTCCATCGTAAAGTACCGATCATTATACTTTCTTCAATGGGCCAGGAAAATGTGGTACTTGAAGCATTTAACCTGGGCGC
>DATILZ010000379.1:0-3902 GCA_035475995.1 Hanamia sp.
CAAAAGAAAAGTCAAATTCCAAAAAAGGGGCTTTTTATTACATGTTTGATCATAATAAATATAAAAAGCTTGAACACCACGGAGTAAAGTTTATTTAATCCAAAAACAAAAAACTTCCGCTTTTGAGGGCGAAAGTTTAAATTTTTGAATTGCTTTTCAGCAACTTCCCTGGGCTTATTCCCGTTAATAATTTTCCGGTTTCGGCGTTCGGTTTTAAAAGGATCGGATCAGTTTTCCTTTTGATTTTGGATTGGTTTTCACAAGAACTAAATTCAATTTCATTTTTGAAACAAGCCGATAGTTTCGGATTGGATATTTGTTTTCAAAATAAAACCCTGGTTTTTTCCTCCTTACTTTTTGCAAAGAGATGATATTGGATAAAAAAAAGTAGAAGTTGACTGATATCGGATTTTAGGGATTTTTTAAGGAACTTGGATAGATTCTGTTTTTCCGGATATTTGGATATTTTTTTATGATTAATGCCTACATCAACATCAATCAACTTCTGGAACAAAGATAGAAGTTGTATGGCTTCTGGAAAGAGCAGGATTGCTCTTTTTTGCGCGTATTAGAAATACGGTTGAAATAGTAAAAAATGCAAATGATTACTTGTAAATATACTTTTCAAAAAAGCGTAAAATTACTTTTCTATTCCAGATAAATATTGAAGTGCAAGATTCAACTACTTGAAGGTAAATGAATTGCAATAGTTAATTCATTTACTTCTATCAGCATTTTTTTTTAATAATTATTGAAAAATTAAAAAATACTAATTCACGGTATTTGTGCTTTTGCTGAACACCGGTTCAACTTAGTTGCTGATTTCATGAAGAGAAGCGCAAAAAACAGCAAAAGCTTTTTGGTCACGAAGGTTGCCAACTTTTTGAAAGTTGGCAACCTTCAAAGTAGCTTATTTCGCCAAACTCTGAATAATATCGTATTTGGTTACGATGTGATAATCTCCTGTTTCGTCCTTACTTAAAACCGCTCCGTTTTGTTTTGAAATAAGATTGCTTAATTTTTCTACTTTCATATCAAATGGAACGATTGGATATTCTTTTTCCATAACCGATGCTACAGTTTGTTCTTTTATATTTGGATCGGTTAATATTTTATCAAATAGACCACCTTCACTTAACGAACCTGTTATTTCATCAGATGCATTCATAACCGGAAGATTTTCGATATCATATTTCCGCATCAGTTCTATTGCTTCTGAAACCGTTTGTTCTGCTTTTACCGTTACTAATTTTTTAGCTCCACGTCCTGATACCAAATCTTTGAATGTTTTTACTTCCAGAAAACCTCTTTCCATCATCCATTGGTCGTTATATATTTTGGCTACATAGCGGCTACCATGATCATGAAAAATACAAACTACTACATCCCCTTTTTTTAAACCCGCTTTCAATTGCATCAAACCTTGTAAACAGCTTCCGGCGCTATATCCACAAAACAAACCTTCTTCTTTTGCAATTCTTCTCGCCATGAGCGCTCCATCCTTATCGGTAACTTTTGTAAACGCATCAATATATTTCATATCATAATTTGCCGGAACAAAATCTTCCCCAAAACCTTCACTGATGTAAGGATATACTTCATTTTCATCAATGATTCCTGTATCAAAGTACTTTTTTAACAAAGAACCATAACTATCTATTGCCCATACTTTTATATCCGGGTTTTTCTCTTTTAAATATTGTCCGGTACCTACAATTGTGCCGCCGGTTCCGGTCGCAACAACCAAATGCGTAATTTTTCCTTCTGTTTGCTCCCAGATTTCAGGTCCCGTTTGTTCATAATGCGCTTCGCGATTGGCAAGATTGTCATATTGATTTACATACCATGAATTAGGAACTTCTTCTGAAAGCCTTTTTGAAACTGAATAATAAGAGCGTGGATCTTCGGGTTCTACATTAGTAGGGCATACAATCACTTCTGCACCGACGGCTTTTAAAATATCCGCTTTTTCTTTTGATTGTTTGTCTGTTGTGGTGAAAATACATTTGTATCCTTTTACACAGGCCGCGAGTGCAAGTCCCATTCCGGTGTTTCCGGAAGTACCTTCAATAATGGTTCCTCCGGGTTTTATTTTACCTTCTTTTTCTGCCACTTCCAGCATTTTAAGGGCCATTCGGTCTTTAATGGAATTTCCGGGATTGAAATATTCCACTTTTGCCAAAACGGTACAAGGTAAATCCTTTGTTATCTTATTTAATTTAATAAGAGGCGTATTACCGATCGTTTCTAAAATGCTGTTCTTCCACATAAATTTTTATTTTTTGCAAGATAAAAAAAATAGAGGACAGCACAGATTTAGAACTTATCACAACTATTGAAAAGGTCGTTTATACTTTTTTCCTTTCGCTTTCGGTTTCTTTTTTGTTGTGCGTTACATCTTTCCCTTTAAAATCCTGTTCTTCGTTTTTGCGGCTATCAAGGTTATCCCTTACATCGGGACGTTTGCTATTATTATGTTTGCCGGTAGTTTTATTTTCGGATCTGATGTTGTTGTTATTTAATGCCATAATGTTTTTTATAGAAAATGGCTTAAAAACTATGCCATAAAACGGAATAAGTTCACGGTAGATGGTGGGCTTTTACAGTGAAGAAAGAAATAGCTTTTACAGTGAAGAAAGAAATATCAATAATTCCTGTTTTTTAAAAGTTGCCGCTGATGGAGACTTCTTATTTTTGATTTGAAAGTGAAATAATTGAACTTTCCTGCTTGTGCTGTCATACTTAAAAAAACATTCTGATAATAGAAAGACAAAATGTGCTATGTAACTTCCGGCGATCTTATTTAATTTTATTTTCATCCAATTGAGAAAGTTATTTAACTTCAATTTTTTCATCTCCAAACAAAATAATATGGCAACAAAACATCAAGTGCTTGATATGACACCGGTGGGTATGAGATTTACGGTTTTGAATAGCAGCACGGATACCAACGGGAAATCATTGGACCTTGAATGGGAAATATTGCCCGGGTGTAATATGAAAGATTCGTTAATACACGTTCATCCAAACGCGATTGAAACTTATGAAATGCTGGAAGGCGAGTTGGAGTTTTTTGTGAAAGATAAATGGATGACGCTTAAAAAAGGGGAAAAACTTGCGGTTGAAAAAGGCGTTTATCATAGTTTCAGAAATCCAACAAACGGGATTGCAAAAGTTTTCAACACACATCAGCCTGCATTAAAAATGGAAGATTATTTTGAAGGCATTTGTAAGGCGGTAAACAAAGCAACCGATAATGGGAAAAGGGACTTAAAAATGGACATGAAAAGCAAGATTTATATGAGCGTTCTTGTGAATAAATACCGCAATGAAATTGTTATGAAAACACCGCCTGTGTTTGTTATTAAAGCGATGGCTTTTATTGGCAGGTTAACTGGAATCAGATTTTAACCGAACCCCGCTGTCTGAATTTTGACTCCTTACAAAAACAGATAATTTTACAAAAAATTAAAAGATCTCCTTCAAAAAAATCATTACGATGACGACTCTTTATAATCTAGGCTCAGATTCTATATCATTTTTTTTACCTGGTGCCATTCGCTCTTTATATTCTTTGAAAACAGGCAAATTTTAAGAATCTACTTTTTCAAAACACCATTCCCTTCAACTTTCATCAATTCCAAAGCTTTTGCTACTGCAGAATCATAAGAATTATTTATTTCGTAAAAACCTTCAGTACGCCAAATTTCACGGGCTGTCAACACTTTAATCTGTCTTTGAAGAATCGATTTTTCTATTTTATTATTGAGGTTGAAATGAATGGAATCTTTTGCCCCATAATTTTTTAAATCATTCAAAACCTGCTCTGAAACTGTATATTTTTCCTCAAACATTTTGGGAGAAGCATATTGTTTAAATTCTTTTTCATGACGCAAATAATT
>DATILZ010000380.1:0-1678 GCA_035475995.1 Hanamia sp.
AAGGCGAATATTGATTCCAGCCCATACAGAAGAAATCTCCGACCGGCACTTCTACAGAAGGTGAAGTTTCGCCATCCCAGTAAAAACGGAGAATAGAATTGCGCCACACACCCGTTGGCGTCATCCAGATGTGCTGAATAGAGCCGGGGCCATCAATTTCTGCTACTGTAAATGTGGTATGCGCTTTTATTACCACACTCGGGCTCACTTTCCATCCTTTACCCAAATCTCTTGATGCATCTTTACCCGTTCCTTCAGTCGCCATTCCTCCCTGTCCTTTTGCACCGGTAAAGTTTTCCGGACTGATAGAACGCGATTTTGCATCTGATAATTTGAAAATATTGCCCATGTTGGATTCAATACCATCAAACTTTCCCTGTGACAAAGCAGCAGCAGAAATAAAGAGGGATAAAAGTAGAATCGTAAAGTTTTTATTTGTCATGAAATACTTTTTTGAGAGTGAATTTAGTTGAAAAATTTCTTTTATAAAAGAAAGCACTTATTGAATAACTCTCATGAAATGATTTGGATATTTTAATTAACTTCGAAAGACAATAAATTTATTCTTATGCAATATGGGCAAATTAGTATTGACCCTGAAGTTATGAGTGGTACTCCTGTTTTTACGGGAACACGTGTTCCGGTGAAAAACCTTTTTGATTATATGGAAGGTGGAGATGATCTTACTGAATTCCTTGATGATTTTCCTTCCGTTTCAAAAGAAGCTGCTGTAGCAGTTTTAGAAATGGCTAGATTTAGTTTAACATCAGAAAAAATGCTTCATGAAAATTTTGCTGGATGAGAGTGTACCGAGAAAATTAAAGTATGATTTTGACGTGAAACATCAGGTTTTCACAGTTCGTGATAAAGGTTGGCTGGGACAGAAAAATGGCATATTGCTCAAACTTATGGTAGATGACAATTTCGAAATATTTGTGACTGTTGACAGAAACTTGTCTTATCAACAAAATATTGCAAAATTGCCTGTAATTATTTTTGTGCTTTGTGCATTTAATAACAGACGTGACACTTTATCAAAGCTAATTCCTGCAATTTTTGATAGGATTGCAAAAGGCGATTTGAAAAACGTAAATGAAATTTGGTAAAGACTATACCTATTCATTTCCTTCTTCAATCCGGTTAACATCTCCATCCACATTATAAACAAACCGATACCCTCATTCTCCCTCCGTTATCTTAACTTTCACAAAAAAAACGGAACATGCAAATAAACTTTAGAATGTATTTTAAATGTATCACAATCATACTTCTGCTTCTCCCCTTCTTTTCTTTTTCCCAACCAGTAACTGATCAGATAAAATTAAACCAGGTGGGGTTTTATCCGAATGCGCAAAAAGTTGCAGTGGTAACCGGAAATGTATCTTCCAATGATTTTTATATTGCTTCTACCAATTTAAGAGATACGATTTTCAGAGGAAAACTGAGTGAAGAAAAACAATCTGCTTATTCATCCACCAAAGCAAGAATCGCTGTTTTTTCTCCGTTCACCGGCAAAGGAAGTTACGTGGTTTGTATTCCCGGCGTGGGTACTTCTTATGTTTTTGAAATCAATGATTCTGTGAATAAAAATGTGGGCCGTGCTGTGCTCAAAGGATATTATTATCAAAGAGTTTCGATGCCTTTAGAAGAAAAATATGCCGGCAAATGGCATCGTTCC
>DATILZ010000381.1:0-3342 GCA_035475995.1 Hanamia sp.
AGTCTTTGTTCTTCCATCTTTTGAACATGGTAAACAGGTAAGCAAAACTTACATTCATCTGATTGTACATGTTGGTTGTGCCCTTATTCAACAATACAGGCTTTTCATCAGCTCCGGTTTTTATGTCGTAATAAGGCCGTCCTGTTGCAAAAGTGTACGACATGTTAGCACTTAAACCGATCTCTGAAAAAAATCTTTTTATTGCGATGGAAGCAGTGTGCGGTGTTGCAAAATCGGGCTGCAACGCATCAGGATAATCAAGAAACTTTCTCTTTGTATCGAGGTACGTGTAGGTTATCCAGTAATCAAAATCTTTAAAAGTTTTCTTATCCCTGAAAAATAATTCAATTCCTTTTGCATAGCCGCTCCCATCGTTTCCCACAGATGGTTTTGTAGTTACAAGGTTTTTGTATTTTTTGTAATATGCTTCAATTCGCAGCAGCCGGTTATTGGCTTTCTTCTGGTAGTTAATAATATAATGCGTTGCCTGGGTAAAACCGATGTTTTCATCTTGAACGAGGTAGATTAATTCAGGTTTTTCATAGAAAATCCCATAACCTGCATTAAGCTGTCCCCCGTTATTAAACCTGTAAGCGAAGCTGACGCGTGGCGCCACATTAATTTCATCAAGTAATGCAGAATGCTCAGCCCTTATGCCGATTTTTGTGGCAATATTTTTTGCAATGTATAGGTCGCTCTCGGCAAATACCGCCGTTAGATTGTCGGTTAAATATGTGGCAGTATCGTTATAGATGTAATTATCCTTATTATAAAAATGCTCTGCACCAAAACGGAATGCCTGGTTGTGACTAATTGTTTTTGTTAGCACTAATCTTGCCTGTGCAAAATTTGAAATTATGTTTGCAGTATTATTTTTTTCATTGAAGGGATACATTGAAATAAATAATTGTTGATGACCGCTATCTTCTAATTTATTGGTTATGTCATTTTTATTATAATTGTAAGCAAGTGCCACGTCCAGCTTCCATTTGTCTGCAAGCAATTCTTTAAAAGAAAGATTTGCATAAAGATTTGATCCTTTGGTTTGAAAAGAGGATAATAGATTCATGCTGTCCACATCAGGATTTCTCAGGCCGGTATTATTATACCCATAGTTGGTATAAAATTTCAGCATGCCCGTATTGCTTGTCTTAATGCGGAAGTTGGCATCTGTTTCGAGGTATTCCGGGTAATGAAAAAAATCAGGTTTCTGTTTAATAATCTTGTCATACAATGAATAACTTCCATAGTTTGTATTAATGCCATAGCTGCTTCGGTTATCTGAAGAAAGATTTTGAAAACCCGCGCCTGCGCTCATTGGAAAAATGTGCAGGCTTGCAGAAGATTTATCAGGAAGATCAACACTTTCTAATATCAGTGCGCTGCTTAATGCATCACCATATAATGCAGAATAACCGCCTGTGTTGAATAATATTCCTTTGAATAAAAATGGATTTATTCTTGCCGGCTGCAAAATACCCGGCACGCTTGAATAGTTGGGATTGGGCAACAACGCTCCATCAATAAATTGTTTAGTTTCTGTGCCGGTGCCGCCTCGTACAAATAAGCCCTCTTTTTCGCCTATTTGCTGCGCACCGGGTAAAGACCTTAAGGAATTGGCGATATCGCCTCCATTGCCAGGAACCGTAAGTGCGTCTATGGGGGTCAGTGAGGCGCCTTTAGCTTTATCGCTTGCTTCAAAACCCCCAACGGAAATAACAACCGGGTTTAATACTTTATTTTCAGGCTGCAAAACAAAATTTACCTGGTTGGCCGTATCATTAATTTCAATTGTTTTTTTTGCTTCTTTAAAACCAACAGAAGAAACAATAATTGTTTGTGTACCTTTTCCTTCAACAGGCAATAAAAAATTTCCCACACTATCCGTTGAGGTTCCATTTATTGAACCTTGAATATATACGCTTGCTTCAGAAACGGGATGTTGGTGGTTATCTCTTACGATTCCATAAATTTTCGTTTGTGCTATAGATAAATTTGTTACACAAGCGAAGAAAAGAATCGCTGCAAAAAACTTAAATGATAATTTAGAAGATGTCATTGTAATTTGCTTTTGTTACACAAAGCTACCCGGCACGTTAGGCCCGCATTTTGAAGAGTAGACAGGAGGAGGAATTGTTTCGACGAAAGGTAAGATTGGAAAAACCTGTTTTATTTATTTGTAATTCTTGATAGATTTTCTTTATAAAAATCACTCACAGGAATTTCGTGATTGCCGATAGTAACAAGGTCTCTTTTTATAACGCTTATTTTATCAACATTTACAATGTATGATTTGTGTATGCGACAGAACTTATCAGCAGGTAATTTTTCTTCCATTGCTTTCAAAGTCATTTTGGTAAGAACAGGTTTTGCAGATGAAGCGAGGTGTATTTTAATATAATCTTTCAATCCTTCAATAAACAGAATATCGCTGTACAAGATTTTTACAAGTGTGTATTCTACATTCACAAAAATGTGATCATGAGTTGGTTCAACCGGTTGAATATTTTTATCGTTCTTCAAATCAAATAATTCTTTTGCTTTATTGCATGCTTTTAGAAATCTCTCAAAAGAAACAGGCTTTAATAAATAATCAACTACATTAAGATTATAACTTTCAAGTGCGTATTTTTCATAAGCGGTAATTAAAATGATCATCGGTGGTTGCTGCAAGGTTTGTATAAATTGTAAGCCGCTAAGCCTGGGCATTTGAATATCGAGAAATATCAAATCTATTTTTTCATTTTGTAAAACACTGGTGGCTTCAATTGCATTTTTGCATGCCTTTACTAATTGCAAATAAGGTACCTGGCTTATATTATCAACAAGCAAATCAAGCACTAATTTTTCATCATCAACCGCAATACATTGTATCATTTCAATTGTAGTGTTAAGTGAATATGAAATAAATTATTTTCTTTTGTTACAATAAGCTCATGATCTTTTGGATATAATAAGAGTAATCTTGATCTTACGTTTTCTAATCCAATACCGGAGCTTTCATCCTTTGTTTCATTATCAGAAAATTTATTTCTTACATCAAATTTTAGTTTACCCGCTTCAACATTTAAATTTATTTCTATTGCAGGATTATCAACTCCTGTACCATGCTTAAAAGCATTTTCAACAAACGGAATTAAAAGCATTGGCTCAATCCTTGCCGAGATATCTTTTTCAGGAATATCAATTTTTGTATTTATTAAAATGTCATTCCCAAATCTTAATTTCTGCAGATCAATATAACTTTTTAAATAGTCAACTTCTGTTGCCAATTCAACTTTATTTTCATCCGACTCATAAAGCATATAGCGCATCAGATCGGATAACTTCAGCAATGCAGGC
>DATILZ010000382.1:0-9703 GCA_035475995.1 Hanamia sp.
CCGGCATCCAGATACATGAATTGAACATTTTCATCAATAGTAAACCATTTTCCATAATCGACTGCTACAAAATGTTCCGCTGCTCTTTGTGCATCTTCCATTATATACAAAGGTTGAATGTAAGGCTTTCCTTGTGCAGCACGGGTTTTATTCAAAAATTTTAAATCACTTTCCTGGATTCCGGCACTATCGGCCATCAGGATTGCAGCAAGATCCTTTGTTGCCGGTGTTGCAAATACTTTTCCATTATATCCATTTTTTATCAATTTTGGAATCAATCCGCAATGATCAATATGTGCATGCGAAAGAATCATATAATCTACATCCGCCGGATTAAATCCAAAATCCCTGTTCAGTTCATCTGTTTCTTTTCCCATACCCTGGTACATCCCGCAATCCAATAAGTATTTTTTCCCGTTTGAAAGCGTAAGAAGATGTTTAGATCCGGTAACCGTGCGGGCTGCGCCATGAAAAGCAATTTTCATAAATGAAATTTAGAAGATGAATAATGGAAATAAAGTTAAGGTTAAAAAGTATAAATCGAAGCTATTTTCTATTTCATTTTATTAGCGATTTTTTTTAAAAAAATGAATATAACGGTAATGCATAAACGAAAAGATAAACAGTATTAAACAAGTGAACGAAGAAATAATGAAGAATCTCATTTTCTTTTGTCTATCAAAAATTATAAATTGTAGCATTGAAATTTTTCGAACTTTAGTAGAAGGTAATTTTACAAAGTAATCTACCTTATTACCTGATCCTAGTCAAACGAAAAGAAATAAAGTAATAAGGTTTAAGGGAGATTTTCAATCCGGATTGTTCTGCTAAGATTAACAAAAAGCGTAATCCACTCTTTTTACAGAGCAATCTAAAAATATCGTTCGTAATTTAGCTACTCATTTTCGCGATAATATTTCCATGAATCATTCTTCATTTATTTCTTCACAAAACAATAATTCTTTTCCCCCTGATGTTTTTCGTGCATTAGCGCGCTCTATTTCTTTAATAGAAAATGAAGCGGGTAATTATGAAGATTTATTATTAAAATTAAAACCTTCTTCAGCAAAAATTATTGGCATTACCGGTGCTCCAGGCGCAGGCAAAAGTTCTTTAGCAGATGCATTAATCGGCGAAATGATAAGTGATAAAAAGAAAGTGGGTGTGCTTTGTGTAGATCCTTCTTCGCCCTTTAATAAGGGCGCTTTGCTCGGTGACAGAATCCGCATGAGCGAATGGTATAATCATCCGGATGTTTTTATCCGTTCGGTTGCCAGCAAAGGTTCTTTAGGAGGTTTACACCCAAAAATTATTGAAATTTCCGACGTGATGAAAAACGCCGGCTTTGATTATATAATTATTGAAACAGTGGGAGTGGGCCAGAGCGAAGTAGATATTGCAGCGCTCGCAGATGTTACCATCGTGATGCTCGTTCCGGAAGGTGGCGATATTATTCAAACCATGAAAGCGGGACTGATGGAAGTGGCTGATATTTTTGTTATAAATAAATTTGACCGCCCCGGTGCACAAAATTTTTACAACAGCCTGAAACAAATGCTGAGCCCGGTTTTTAATAAAACTTCAAAACGAATTTCGATTATAAAAACGGTTGCTCCCGAAAAAGAAGGAATTCATGAATTGTATAAAAAAATTGATGAATGGCAGTTTAATAATCAGGATAAACAAAAAATAAACCTGCTGACAGAAAAAATATGGGCTTTAATTCAGAATGAAAAAATGAAAGATTTTGATAAAGAAAAAATGAAAACAGAAATAGAGAAAGCAGTTTCAAATCCTGATTTTAATATCTATTCTTTTGCAAAAAAGTATGCAGAATGAAAAGGAAATAAATTCAGTAAACCAACAAATATCCGCATTTCTGGTTTTTATTTTTATTAAAAAACCTGCTCATAAAAAGCAGGTTTTAAACTATACACTAACACATGAGAAAGAAATTTTACCAGTTACTTAATCTTATTCCGATATTATAAGGAGTAAAATTTAAATCATTTTTAAAAATAGAATTAGGACTATAAGAGCCATACAACCTTACCGGCCCAAGGCCAAGTTCGCCGACATAAGAAAACTTCCACGGTTCCAAATCATAATCACCCCGATTTTTTTCTTTTCCTCTTTCATGACTCACCTGTTTATTGCGGCTGCTGTATAAATAACCCATGCTTACACCGGCACTGATACTAAGTCCTTTTTTATTATCATTCGGATTGGTATTAAAATTTAGCATGAGCGGAACGGTAACGTAATCCGCTGCCAGCTTGTTTTTGGAGAAATGAACCGAATCCCGGAACACAAACGCATGAGGAATATTCTGTAAACGATTAAAGGGATTAGCGCCTCCTTCATTAAAGCTTATGTCAGATTTAAAACGATAATTATTCAGTTCGATTCCTAAGCCGTATTTTAGATTTACATAGTGTTTTATCAAATTCATTCTTTGCATAAAGAACCAGATATTTACATTCACTGATTTTACAGTTTTTAATTTAAAATCATTGGCACTCAAATCAGAATTTGGAGCAGAAGGATTATTTACAATGCTCTCATTATTTGCATAATTGGTTTTATCTGTCCAGTTAGCAAAACCTAAATCAACAATGAATGAAGAAGTGCTGATGTTGGGATTTTTTTGTTTACGTTTATTTCCAACCGTGACAGTTACACGTCTTTTTTCTTCATTGGGTGTACCTTTTTTCAGGATAATCATGCCACCAATACGGATGGTATCGTCTTTTCTTTGAACCTGCACTGAATCTGTTTGTGCAAAACTTGTAGTGCCGGCAAACAATATGCTTAGAATTAAAATCGTCTTTTTCATTTTAAAAATTTATAGTTGGTAATAAATATTGATAAATTATTTTGCAGCCATTTGTTCTTCTTCCCCATTAAAGATGCGCGTTATGGGATTATTTCTTTCTACGATGCGCCTTACTTTTTTTAGAAATCCACCCACTTTCGATTTTCTGAATTCCTCTGCAGAAACATCATAAAAAACATAGTTTTGATTGTCTGGAGAAACGTCGGGCATATAAGAAGCTGTTCGTGCTTGTGTATTTTGAATCTGTGGTTCCAGTTGATTTATTGCCTGCTTCGTATCATTTGCCGCTACCAGTTTTTTTTGATTTTGTAAAAGTTCCGGATTTTTTACAGGGTTGGTAATTGCGAGTGTTTGATTTTCGACATCCGGTTTTACTTCTTTAATTTCTTCTCTTACGTCTTGTTTTTTTATCTTCAAATCCGATTTTATAACAGCAATATTATTTGTGTTTTTTTCTTTTGTAATTGGCTTCCTGATTTCTGTTTCTTCTGTTTCTGTTTTTCCAGGTTCTGTTGTCTTTGTTGTCTTTGTTGAAGAAGCAATAGTTTTTTCTTCTTTGATTGATTCTTTTGGAATAATATTTTTTTCTTTTTCTGCCGGTTGTATAGTCTGATTTATTTGGGAAGTAACAGGAACATTTTTTTCTGTTTTATTAAAATATATAACTGTTGCCCACAATCCAAAACCAATAAAAACCGCTGCTGCCATAGATCTCCACAAAATCAGCGGAATCACTTTTCCTGATTTTTCTTTTCTTAATAATTCTTTTTTATCCGGATAAATAATTGAATTCTCAGAAATTAATTTTGCTTTTCCTATTAATTCAAACTGAGTTTCAAATTTTGAATTTTCTGTTATAAAATTTTCTGTTTCTATTTTCTGTTCTTTTGAAAGTTCGTCATCATGATATAAAACAAATATTTCTTCGTAGTTATTTTCATTGATAAAAGCTGGTTCCTTTTTAAGTAAAAATGATTTATCCAAAAGGTTTATTTCTTTTTCAGGTGAGTTAACGGTCATTTTTATCATGAGAAATTCTTCTCTCAAATCCACATTTTCCTGCACGAATATTTCCACTACTTTTTTTTCTGTAGGCGATAGTTCATTATCTGCATACAGTAAAAAAAATTCCTCGTAATTATTTCTGTTAATTTCCATTTTAAATCACATTTTCAGGTTTCACTAAATAATTTTTCAATTGAATCCTTGCCCGGTGCAAATAAACTTTTACCTGGCTGATGCTCAAAGAAGTGATGACTGCAATTTCTTCATAACTGTATCCTTCATAATCTTTTAGTAGCACAAGGCTTCGCTGGGTTTCACTCAATCTGTATAGCGCTTCATTTAAAATCTTTTTTACATTGTGCTGAGGTTGATTTGTGGTGGCTTTGGAAAATGAAAAATCTTCCTGGATCGTAACTTTTTTATTTTTCCGGATTAGGTCAATCATCTGGTGATAAGCCACGGTAAATAAATACGACTTACTTCTCTCGTTTTCCACTTTTTCGCGGTTTATCCACATTTTTTCAAACGCCGCCTGAACAACATCTTTTGCATCATCCTCGTGCCGTAAATTTTTTAAAATAAACCTGTAAACATTATCTGCATACAGATTCACACATTCATTATATTCTTTCTCAGTCATACAATCAAAGTAAATTTTTGAATCACATCCGGTTGCTTTTCATATAATACGAATCATCAGAATAAAAGTTACATTTTCTTTTAAAAGAATTTTTCAGAACCACTTTTTATAGAATTCATTGTAGGTTTGTGGGCTCAAAAATAAACAAGTTATGAACGAAAAATTTGCAAACAGGATTGGACAGGAATTAGAAGAAATAAAAGCAGCAGGACTATTCAAAAACGAAAGAATTATTACCAGCGGCCAGGGCTCGGAAATTGAAGTCGGAGGTAAAACAGTTTTAAATTTCTGCGCTAATAATTACCTCGGTTTAGCTTCTCATCCAAAAGTAGAGGAAGCTGCAAAAAAAACAATTGATGAGCGGGGATATGGATTGAGCAGTGTGCGTTTTATTTGCGGAACGCAGGACATTCACAAAGAACTGGAACAAAAAATTTCAGATTTTCTTGGAACAGAAGATACGATTTTATATGCGGCTTGTTTTGATGCAAATGGGGGCGTTTTTGAACCATTGTTTGGAGAAAATGATGCGATTATTTCTGATGCTTTGAATCATGCAAGTATCATAGATGGTGTTCGTTTATGTAAAGCCCAGCGATTTCGTTATGAGCATAATAATATGGAAAATTTGGAAAATAAATTGAAGGAAGCTAAAGATTTAAGAAGCCGTATAATCGTTACTGATGGCTCATTCAGCATGGATGGAACGATTGCACAATTGGATAAAATAGTAGAACTGGCTGAAAAATATGATGCAGCAATTATGGTCGATGATTCACATTCCACAGGCTTTATTGGCAAGACCGGAAGAGGCACACATGAATATCGTGGGGTAATGGGAAAAATTGATATCATCACTGGAACGTTGGGAAAAGCGCTTGGCGGTGCCAATGGCGGATTCACTTCCGGCAAAAAAGAAATTATAGAAATGCTTCGTCAGAGAAGCCGTCCTTATTTGTTCAGCAATACCCTGGCTCCTGCAATCGTAGGCGCTTCCATTGCCGTGTTTGATATGCTGAGTGAAACTACAGATTTGCGGGATAAACTGGAAAGCAATACAAAATACTTCCGCGAGAAAATGACAGAAGCTGGTTTTGATATAAAACCGGGGCATCATCCGATAGTTCCGATAATGCTTTATGATGCTGTACTTGCACAGGACTTTGCAGCAAAATTATTAGAGGAAGGAATTTATGTAATTGGATTTTTCTTTCCGGTGGTTGCAAAAGGACAGGCAAGAATCAGAGTGCAATTGAGTGCGGCACATGAACAAAAACATTTGGATAAAGCGATTGAGGCTTTTGTAAAAGTTGGAAGGGAATTGGGAGTATTGAAATAAGATTCTGACAATGTTGAGAAAATTTACCAGTAAAATTAATTATGCATGCTGATAGAAAGGCAAATTGATATTCAAATAGATAGCATTACCATGAAACTTTAGGTGCATACATACTTTTTGGTAATATGATGGCTCTTGATACAAATGCAGCAGCTCAACTTGTAAATCAGTATTTCCCTAATTATTTGTAACTTTAAAACATGATAAAAGAACCTAAGAATATTGACTTTTATACGAGCGGAAGACAACCGTCCAAAGAAGATTTTAAACGTATAAGTGAATGGATTTTAAAAAGAAAAGAGAAGCAAAAACATTCTAAAAAGTCTATCAAAAAGAAATCTGAAAAACAAAATGTTTTTGAAATTAAGAATTGAGCTGCATAAGAAACTTCTCAAAAAAATGGAAACAACGTTATTAAATAGAATCACCAATAATCCTGATATATTAACGGGTAAACCGGTTGTTAGAGGAATGCGGCTTTCCATAGAACACGTTTTAAAGATGCTTGCAAGAGGAATTTCTGATAAAGCTATTATTGAGGAATATCCATTTTTCGAAGAAGATGATATCAGAGCTTGTTTGCTTTACGCTGCTACAAATGGTTTAGAGTAACAAGTAAGGGTTTTTAAATTTAGAATATATGTAATGCATAAAATTAAAATTTCTATTTCTGAAGTCGATTATCAGAAATTTGGATTAAAGAAAGAAAACGTTTCTTTCTCTGAACTTCTGATATTATTGAAAGAGAATTAGCAAGGGAAAATTTAAGTAAAGCTGTCGAGCTTGGTAAAAAATACGGGTTTTCACATAAAACGATGGAAGAAATAGATAAAGAGATAAATGAAATAAGAGCAAATGATAAAAGTGATAATGTTAATTAACCATGACAGAAAACGAAGCAACCTTTAAAGCCAAAGCCACCGTTAAAAGCGCTGACCTGGAACACAGGCAAAAAATAAATTTCAATATAGGGAAATATAATTCTGTTGTGCCATTGGCAAAGCAACAGTTTGCTGATATAAACCTGGTAAAAGAAAGAGCGAAAAATATAAAATGGCGTGCATTGGAAAATCTCCATGACCAGCTGGAAGAATTTGAAATGCATTTTACCGGACGTGGAGGTAAAGTAATTTGGGCAGAAAATTCACAGGAAGCGCTGAATGAAATCCTCAACATTTGCAAAGAAAAAAATTGCAAAACGATTGTGAAAAGCAAGAGCATGGTAACGGAAGAAATTCACCTGAATCATTTCCTGGAAGAAAATAATATTGAAAGCATTGAAACTGATTTGGGAGAGTATATTCAGCAACTGGATGGCGAGCCCCCTTATCATATTGTAACGCCTGCAATGCACAAAAGCAAAGAAGATGTGGCAAAGCTTTTTTCAGAAAAATTAGGAACTCCGGCCAGGCTTTCTCCACAGGAATTAACATTGGTTGCAAGGGAAAAATTAAGAGAAAAATATGTAGAAGCAGAAATAGGAATTACTGGTGCCAATTTTATTATCAGCGATATCGGCGGTATCGCTCTTACAGAAAATGAAGGGAATGGAAGACTTACTTCTGCATGGCCTAAAACGCACATTGTAATTGCCGGAATAGAAAAAATGATTCCTTCAATAACAAACCTGGCTTTGCTTTGGCCGTTGCTGGCTACTTATGGAACCGGTCAAAAAGTTACCGTTTACAGCAGTATTATTTCTGGTCCGCGGCAGCCGGGAGAAACGGATGGCCCCGAAGAAATGTATGTGATTTTATTAGACAATAACCGTACAAATATTCTGGCAAATCCTGTTCAACGTGAGAGCCTTTATTGCATTCGATGTGGCGCTTGTTTGAATGTTTGCCCTGTTTATAAAAATATTGGCGGCCATACTTATGGCACGACATACAGCGGCCCGATTGGAAGTGTGATCACACCAAATTTATCAGGACTTGAAGAATATAAACATCTGAGTTATGCTTCTTCTTTATGCGGCGCCTGCACTGAAGTTTGCCCGGTAAAAATAAATCTGCATGAATTATTATTGGTAAACAGAAAGGAAAGTGTGGATGAAGGCTTCACTACTTTTTCAGAAAAGATGGCGTGGAAAATATGGAAAACTGCGTCATTAAAAAGAAGCATGATGAACATGGGAAATGGTGGATTAAAAACGAAAGTGGTAAACAGGTTATTTAAAGACTGGAACAAACATCACACCCCGCTTGAGTTTAGCAAAAAAACATTTAATGAATTGTGGAAGGAGCAACAGAATTTGAAATAAATCTTTTCGGTAAAGAAACAAATACCACGGATTCTTATTTTGTCAAAATTATTCCCAAAAGTTTTTTACAACTACATCAATATTACAATCTTCAGAAAGTGAAAAAGTAAAAGGATTTTCAGGAGAAAGTTTCTGAAGATTATATATTGAATCTTCCAAAGAATAAATCTCAACAGATTCTTTTTCCGGATCAACAATCAGGTAATATTTTATTCCAAATTTTTCATAAATGGAAAATTTGGTAATCCGGTCTTTCAATGCAGTTGATTCAGATAATATTTCTACAACTAAAGGGGAAGGAAAGTCAATATATTTTTTATGAATTGAGCCACAAACTATTAATGCATTAGGTTGTAAAATTGTATCTTCCTCTATTTTTAAATCTATAAAGTCATAAACTTTACAATGCTTACACTTTGATTTTTTTAGTGCTGCTCTTAATTCAGAACCGATATTAATTACAATCCACTGATGCAGTGTGAAGGTGCAGGAATCATTGCATAGGGAATTCCATCAATAACTTCCCATCTCCCTTCCCAATGGCAATAATCTTCGTAAGTGTAATGTGGTAATAATTTTACTGCGCTCATGAATAAAGATAATATTTTTTCAGTAATGTATGATTCGACAATCTTGTAATTCCCCAAATAATCAACAAAAGAAAACTATTCTTTCTCAAATTAAAAATCCGGCTTATTTATTTGTTTACTGAAATAAACTAAACATCACACTTCCAACATGGTACATCCTACATCACACCTGTTCTTCCCGTTTTTTAACATAGATTTCCGTGAAGGTTTGATATAAACACTTTTTTGTTTATCTGTAGTTCGTAATTTGCAACCCTTTAAACCATCTTCTAATTTTATTCGAATAAAATGTTACAAACCGCAGAAGACATTCGCTTGTTAAATGAAAAAATCAACCACTCCGCTACTTTTATTGACAAGATTCATGATGAAATAGGCAAAGTAATTATTGGTCAGCATCACATGCTGGAGCGGCTGCTGATAGGACTTTTGAGCAATGGTCATATTTTACTGGAAGGGGTTCCCGGACTTGCTAAAACACTGGCGATAAAATCACTTGCAAGTACAATCAACGCTCAGTTTAGCCGAATTCAGTTTACCCCCGACCTCTTACCTGCAGACGTGATCGGTACAATGATCTACAATCAGCAAAAGAATGAATTTGTGGTTCGCAAAGGGCCGATATTTGCCAACTTCATCCTGGCAGATGAGATAAACCGTGCACCTGCAAAAGTGCAAAGCGCACTGCTGGAAGCGATGCAGGAAAGACAAGTTACGATTGGAAACAGTTCTTATTTGTTAGAAGAGCCTTTTTTAGTTCTTGCCACGCAAAATCCAATTGAGCAGGAAGGAACTTATCCATTGCCGGAAGCACAAGTGGATCGTTTTATGCTGAAAGTAATTATTGATTATCCATCAAAAACCGAAGAGCAGGCAATCATTCGTCAGAATGTTCATACGATGCAACAGATAAGGGTAAATCCAGTTGTTTCTTCTTCTGAAATTTTAAATGCGCGGCAATTGGTTCGCGAAGTGTATATGGATGAAAAAGTGGAACAATATATTATTGACATTGTATTTGCTTCACGAT
>DATILZ010000383.1:0-10082 GCA_035475995.1 Hanamia sp.
CCAACCCGGGCCGGGAAAAGGAGTATCTGGAGGAACGGGTGGAGGCGGCTGGAGAGGAAACTGATCATATCCACCCTGCGGTGCTACCAAAATTGGCGTATAAGCACCTCCCGGGCCGGTAGAAGAAATCTCTACAAGATATTCAGTTGCGGCAGGCATATTAAATATTCCCTTGAGTAAAACCAGGCTTCCAAAAGGATGATCACCATAACCGGCAGCAGGATTTGGATTGCCAACAAAACCCATTGGAATGCTGGGACCGTTTCCATAACCGGCGGCGTTAATTTGAGAAACAGGAATGCTTCCAACATTTGTAATAAGAGGATCTGGCGGACATAATTCACTACACTTCCTTTTGCATTGCCATGTACATAATAAAACACAGAGTTGATAGCAAAAAACCTCAAGTTTGTTTTCCTTTAAAAACCTATTCCATTCATCAATATTTTCTGCCTCTGTTATTTGAAGTAACCACTTAATAAGGTTTTCATCTTTTAACAATGGAGTAACTGCCTTTGTGAAGGCAAGAATTTCTTTTGCATCTACTTCATTTCTGTTAGGTTTAGGGCAAAGCTTAAGGCAACGTCCACCACATATTTTTCTGCAAAAGAACCTGCAGATTAAACGGCAATGTTCAGCAATACCCGCTTTATCCAGCGCATTATTAAATTTTGCTGTATCTTTTTCTATAAATGCATTATGTGCATTATTGAAATTTTCGGGGTTATTGGCAAGTTTTTCGAGGGCTTCATTCATTTGTAGAATTTCCTGAATAATTTCATGCTCGTTTTCCATTTTATTTAATTTTATCGCGCCTACTCTTTTTCCCCCCTTTTCGGCTACCGGGATGCATACTTTTTTAATTAAAAGGTTTTCTGCGTTTTCCTTTTTTATTTTCATTAATTATTGGGGCGGAAACAAACGATCTGCTTTTTTAGCAGAATAATTATTTGTTGATTGATCAGGTATATAGTTCGCTCGTATGCAATCAGGGGAACTTCACCACAAGGCGTATTAACTCCGGCCCAAACCCCTGCCTCAATACGGACTTTCTTTCCATAACGGTATTTTTTAGATTCAAACGGGCCATGTTATTTGATGTTATGACTTTATAAAGTCACTTACGTTTTCAAGTTTACTTTCGATACAATTCTGATAGTTGATTATGCAACTCAAAACTAACATCCCGGGAAGTGATTTCATGAATGGATAACCCCTAAATTTGTCATGGAAAAGCATGATAATTTTAGCTTTCTGAAAGTGGTATTGCTGTATTGGCAATTGTGCAATGATCCAACTGAGTACCGGTTTCCTTCATTTAAGAGAGGATAAAACCTCAAAGAATTCATTGTTTTGAACGAAGAGTTGATTGTGGAAAATAACTATCTAAAGTAAGATTACCTGAGAGAAATATTTTCGAAAGGATTCGATCTTTCTATCAGAAATGCAGTGTACCGCGATTTAAAAGAGATTAAATTGGGTAAATGAAATCAAACCTTTTAATGTATTTGAGGACAGCGGTAGCCAATCCAATTCTTAAATTTTCCGCGCATATCCTGGAGCACAAAAATCTAGCCTTCCTTCAAAAGGTTTCTGTAATCACGGATCTTCTCAACACTTATTGTCGAATCTTCCTTTAAAGGAATATCTGCACCGTAAGGAGTTCGCTCCATTAATATGGGAACCGGTTTGTGATAATCAGTTGGAGAAGGCACGACCGTAAAGAGTTTCACACCATCCCGCATGGGAATCATGTACGTCTTTTTTGTGTAAGATTATATGGCCGGTTGTTGCGCGCTTACATAATTAAAATAACTTAAAGAGATGGAAAGAACGAAGATTATTTTTTTCATAATGAAAATATTTTTTCTTTTTTTATAAAGAAGTCCACCGTCAGATTTGGATAAACGTCTTTTGAATCAAAGTCAGACGGAGATCTTCAGACTTTTATCAAGGATAGAGATTTGATTTAGGAAGGTATAAATAATAATTTTTTAAAAAATAAAAAAACATTTTATCTTTATAGAATCCTTTTCCCAAAGAACCATTCTTCTTATTAGCTACTTCCTTCATTACAAGATTGTTTATCTTTTCTTACCACGGTTATTTATTTTATTCAACTTAAAAAATCAAAAAAATGAAAAGCTTATTTCTAACAATCGTTGGGGCTATTTTTTGCGTAATGATGTCTGAAGCACAAGTTACGGCCGATGCCAATCCAGGCAATGCAAATACATTAAAAGTTTATCATGCGATTGAAACCGGCGATATGAGTAATCTTGATCAGATTATTGATGCAAACATTGTTGACCACACTTCGCATGGCGATGTTACAGGCCTTGATGCGGTTAAAAATATGTTCATGCAAATGCACGATCATATTGATAATCTTTCAATGAAATCCATTGCTGCCGCCTCTGACGGAGATTATCATTTCTCTTTAGCAAGAATTACAGGTAATACTAATAGTGAGTTTATGGGAATGCCAGCCAATACGCCGATTGATGTAACAAATGTAGATGTTGTACGAATTAAAAATGGTAAAGCAGTTGAACATTGGGAATATATTGGCCCAAAAGAAGCTATGGATATGATGAATATGCATCACGAAATGCCTATGGATTCAACGAAAACGCAATAGGGATTTCAATAATTTTTTTGTAAACAAACAGGACAGGATTTTTTATTTAAAATATCTTGAAAAGAAAAGCATTGAATGAATAATATGCTCCTGCCAGTAAACCTATTCATGGCCACCCCGCTCTCGCTTCTTCATTTTTATAATTGCGTACATTTTGGAAGAATCCCCTAACCATCGCCACAAGGATCACCCTCAACACCAACTGCTGTGAGTTCGCTTCAGGAAGGAGTGGGAAAACACCAACAAGGCTAATTGGCTTTACGCAACTCAACAATACAAAAAGCGAAGGCGATGGGCGCTGCACTTCAATCGGTGAAAGAGAAATCAAAAATAACACACCGCAGGTACTAAATGATCATATTCATTCGTTAGTATTAATTATAGTAAGCAACCTATTATTTCAATTAGAATTTCAAAAACCCTATATAAATGAAAATACCTAAAAAAGAATACTTCAGCGTTTCCGGTTCGGAAACATTATATCCCCAGTTTTTTTATTTGCACACCTGTAATCTCGTACTTGCTTTTGAAAGTACTTCAATTTTAGACAATTCTGCTAATCAAATAATGACCATTGTAAAATTCTCAGTGCAGTGAATAATTTATTAAAAAGGCAATTGCAGGAACATTTTGGTCAATCAGCAAAATTACCTGATACCATGGTTGAACTGATGGACGCGATCAGTGAAACTTACGACGATCATGAAAAGGACAGAAAGCAGATTCAACGTTCAATTGAGCTTACTTCAAAAGAAATGACAGAACTGAATACTGAACTCAGTAAAGAAAAGGAAGATCTGAAAAATGCACATAAAGAACTGAAGGCATTTTTTGAAAATATAGATGAAGTGCTGTTTTCAGTTGATATGATTTCTTACCAGCTTACACAGATGTCGGCAACGTGCGAAAAAGTGTATGGCTATGCTCAATCCGAATTCTTTGCAGATGGAGAGCTTTGGCAAAAAGTAATTCACCCCGAAGACAAGGATATAGCTACGGAACAGTTGGAAGCCCTTAACAGGGGCGAACGAATTGTAAACCAATACAGAATTATTAATAAAAACAAAAGTATAAGATGGATTGAAAATAATATTGTTCCCACGCTTGATGAATCTGGCCGGTTAAGCCGCATGGACGGCATAACCAATGATATCACCAATCGTAAATTGGCTGAGCTGGAACTGGAAAAATCATTTTCAATTATTGAGGCAACTTTAGAATCAACTGCCGATGGCATACTAGTGCTGGATAGCAACAACAAAATAATCAGGTTTAATAAAAAGTTCCTGGAACTATGGCAACTGCCCAGGGAAATGATGGAGTGTGGGGAAGTGGAAAAATCAATTGAATTTGTCCTGAACCAACTGGCAGACCCGGATGCATTTGTTGCAAGATTAAAGCAAGTATTTAATAGCGAGGAAGAAGGTGCTTTTGAACTGGTCCATTTTAAAGACGGCCGGGTTCTGGAGCGTTATTCACAACCGCAGTTTATAAACAAAAAATATGCAGGCCGTGTGTGGAGCTTTCGGGATGTGACTGACCGTAAAAGAGCTGAAGAAAATGTGAGGAAAAGTGAGGAAAAGCGATCCCTGATCATGAATTCGGCGTTGGACGCCATTATCTGTTTTGATTTAAGTGGAAATATCAGTTTCTGGAACCAGCAGGCCGAAGCCGTTTTTGGCTGGAATGAAAATGAAGTAATGGGAAAAGAGCTGTCAGAGTTTATAATTCCCCGAGAATTTCGGGAAAAACATCGTAAATCGGTATCCCGTTATTTAGAAACCGGTGAGGCCCCGCTTATGAACACACTCCTGGAACTTAGTGCTCTTAAAAAAAGTGGTGAAGCATTCCCGATCGAACTGGCCAAATGCTCAATAAAGCAGGATGATGAAGAATTTTTTTGTGTCTTTATCCGCGATATTTCAGAACGAAAAAAAGCAGAAGAAGCAATCCTTGTAAGTAATGAAAGATATAGCCTGGTAGCCAAAGCCACTAATGATGTAATCTGGGACTGGGATCTTGAAACCAATAATGTTATCCGGAATGCCGAAAATATGAAAAAAATACTCGGTTACGATGTTGAGGAAGCAAATGAAACTGCTGGCTTTTGGGCAAGCCTGATACATCCGGAAGATCTGCCGAAAATAGATGAATGCTTTGAAACATTCAATAATCCTTTGGAAATGTATATGGATAGTGAGTACCGGCTTAAAAAAGCCGATGGTCAGTATGCCCATATTTACGACAAAGGTTTTATTGTAAGAGACAAGAATGGCAAAGCAATAAGAATGATTGGAGCCAGCCAGGATATAACAAAACTAAAGGAAAATGAACTGCAACTGAAAAAACATGCGAAAGAACTTGCAACTTCCAATGAAGAACTCGAGCAGTTTGCCTATGTTGCTTCACATGACCTGCAAGAGCCGCTTCGGATGGTTACCAGTTTTCTTACACAATTAGATAAAAAGTATGGTACACTTCTCGATGAGAAGGGTAAAAAATATATTGACTTTGCAGTTGACGGGGCCAAGCGCATGCGACAGATTATTCTTGATCTGCTCGATTATTCAAGAGCCGGCCGTGCTATGGATGATATGGAAAAAATTGACCTGAATGAACTGATCCGGGGAATAAAAATTTTGTTCAGGAAGGAAATTGAGGAAAAAAATGCTGTAATTTTATCCAACGAGTTACCGCTGCTCACTGGCTATAGTGCTCCTCTGCGGCAGGTCTTTCAAAACCTCATTGGTAATGCCTTAAAATACTGCAGGCGGGATACACCTGTACACATTAAAATTAGTGTTGGCGAATTAACCGACCACTGGCAATTCGCAGTATCTGACAACGGTATCGGTATTGATAAAGAATACTTCGACAGGATCTTTGTTATTTTTCAACGCCTTCACAATAAAGATGAGTATTCAGGAACAGGGCTGGGGCTGGCTATAACTAAAAAAATTATTGAAAATATGGGTGGCAGGATCTGGCTTTCATCTGAAGAAGGAAAGGGAAGCACTTTCTATTTTACAATCTTAAAACAAAGAAATTAATTAAATAAAGAAACAATTCTAAACATACCTATGGAACCTATTCACATATTGCTGGTTGAAGATAATGAAGGCGATATTCTACTTACAAAGGAAGCTTTTGAAGAAGCAAGAATTATGACGAAACTAAGTGTAGTTAAAGACGGAAAGCGGGCAATTGATTTTCTTACTAACGTGGACGAGTATTTAAATGAAGAAATGCCTGACCTGATACTGCTGGATGTAAACCTCCCAAAAAAAAATGGCCACGAGGTGCTTCAACATATAAAAAGAGATGAAAATTTAAAACGGATCCCTGTTATCATGCTTACAACTTCATCTTTTAAAAAAGATGTTAACCTGGCTTATGATAATTATGCCAATTGTTATATTACCAAACCAATTGAGGTAAAGGAGTTTGTAAATGTTGTTACTACAATAGAAAACTTCTGGATATCAATAGTTAAGCTACCAATAAAATAAGAACCGGCAAATGTTAAGAGATAAAAATTTATACAATATCCTGATAGTTGAGGATAACCCCGGGGACTTTATGATCGTTGATGGCTTTTTAAGGGAGCAAATACTTAAGCCGTTTATTGTACATGCGGAAAATTATAAACAGGCCCTATCCCAACTGTCCGGACCGGATATTGCTTTTGATGTAATACTACTAGACCTTAGTTTACCAGATAAAAGCGGCCAGAACCTGATTAGCGAAATATTGTTTCTTGCGCCGTCATGCCCCATCATAGTGTTAACAGGTTATGGCGATATTGAATTCAGCATCAAATCAATATCACAGGGCATTTATGATTATCTGCTGAAAGACGAACTGAATGCAACTTCGCTCTACAAAAGCATTATCTATTCTATTGAAAGAAAAAGAATAATTTCCGAACTTAAAAGTTCTGAAAAAAGAGCCAGCGATCTCTTCAATTATAGCCCCCAGCCAATGATGGTCTATGACCCGGAAGATTTACAGTTTATTCAGGTAAATAAAGCCGCCATTGATCATTATGGTTACAGTGACGAAGAATTTGTGAATTTGAATATGTTGGACCTTATTCCGGAAAAGGAAATTTTAAAATCGAAGGAAATTTTATCTCTTCACAAACAAAAGACTGATAAGCAAAAAGAGAAATTCAATCACCAAAAAAAATCGGGTGAGTTTATCGAAGTTGAGCTGTTTTTCAATACCTTAAAAATTAATGGGAAGGATTTCAGGTCGGTAATAGTTTTTGATGTTACAGAGAGAAATATCTACGAGAAAAAAATTATGAAGGCAATTATAAAAACCCAGGAAGACGAACGTTATGAAATTGGAGCAGAACTGCATGATAATGTTTGCCAGCTGGTTGCGACGAGCCAACTTAGTCTGAGTATGTTAAAAGGATATGTTGCACCTGAAAAAATGGATATTTTTAACCAAAGCAGAGAATACCTTTCTCTGGTATTAGATGAGATAAGAAATCTTTCTCACCGCCTTGCACCTGCGTTTTTCGACGATTCAACGCTTGAGGAAGCATTCAGCAAATTATTAAACACTTTTAATCCTGAAGGCCAATATGAGATTTTACTCCATGTCGACGACGCAGTTAAAAATTATCCACTGAGCCTTGAAATTCAGGTAAACCTATACAGAATACTTCAGGAACAATTGAGAAACATTCAAAAATATGCAAAGGCAGGATTGCTTAAAGTTGATGTACTGCTTCATAAAAACATTCTTAAGATGACGATATCTGATGATGGAATTGGATTCAATATCAATAGCGTAAAAAGCGGTATCGGACTTGCTAATATCAAAAGACGAATTGAATTATTTTCAGGTAATTTTCAGCTTGAGTCATCGCCAGGTGTCGGCTGCAATGTTTTAATTGATATTCCATTACAGGAAATGAATGAGTTGCCAAGTGTTGTAAACGCTGGTATCTGATTAAGACGCCTTTTGGTGTTGAGCCTAGGAAAAGTGCGGCTGCTTCACAACAAAACGAGGTGAACGAAACTGTATCTTTGAAATGGAAAAAGAAATCAAAAGATATCAACTTCAGCCGTTGGTGAAGCCGTCGCTTAAAAGCCCACACTCAACACCAACTGCGTGAATTCATCAGTTTCGAAACTTCTATTCAACTTTGCGAATATCGCTGCATGAAAAGTGTGATATTTGTAAAAAACAGGAGTGCATCGCCTTTATCCAACACTAAATCATATTAATATAGAAGGCGGCCTCGCTGCAAAAAATTAATTATGTCTAAGCTGCAAAAGTTATTTATTAGAAAATTCATTTTCATTAGCCTTTTCTTTTATCTTCCATTTCAATCAATGGCCTGGGGCATGTCAGGCCACCGGATCGTAGGCGAGATAGCAGATAGTTATCTGACTGCAAAAGCAAGGCTTGCCGTTCAACAAATTTTAGGAACCGAATCTATAGCGATGGCGAGCAACTGGCCCGATTTTATAAAATCTGATCCTGCATACAATTACCTTTCTCCATGGCATTATATAAATGTTCCTGATAGTCTGAATTATGCAGAGTTTCAATCATTTCTTAAAAAAGATACTGCTACCGATGCTTACACGAAATTGAATTTCATCATTAAAGAATTAAAGAATAAAAGCCTGCCAAAAGACAAAAAATTATTTTACCTGCGTTTACTGATCCATATCGCCGGCGATGTGCACCAACCTTTACACGTTAGCGGCAGAGCGCAGGGTGGAAATCAGATAAAAGTACTTTGGTTTGGCCAACATACCAATCTGCATAGTGTTTGGGATGAAAAGCTTATAGATTATCAGCAATTAAGCTATACCGAATATACCAAAGCCATTAACCATACTACTGCTGCACAAAGAAAAAAATGGCAACAGGAACCCATCAGCAAATGGCTTTACGATTCCTACACTATCAGTGAAAAGCTATTTCCTGAAATTACCGAACCGGATCAAAAACTCAGTTACCGGTATAATTTTGATCATATTGCTACCTTGAATGAACAATTGTTGAAAGGCGGCGTGAGACTGGCAGGATTGCTTAACCAGATCTTTGGAAAGTAGAAACGGGCTTTGCTTTATTACATCAAGTCCTGCGTTGGATGGCATATCCACTGAACACTTTAAAAACTCAACAGGTGATCGGCGTTTCTGCTTCTGTGAATATAACTTACATTAGTAGTATGAAATTATTATTCCTTCCTTTTTTCCTTTTGGGCTATTTTACTGTTTTTTCTCAAACGGTACAAAAAAAACCAGTCCGCATTATTTTGGATACGGATATCGGACCGGATTATGATGATGTAGGAGCAATGGCAGTTTTACATGCTCTTGCTGATAAAGGCGAGGCAATTCCCTTGGCGGTGATGGCCTCCAATAAAAACGATTTGGTGGCGCCCACCATTGATATTTTAAACACATATTTTGGCCGGCCTGATCTGCCGATAGGCGCTCCCAAAGGCGAAGGGGCCAATATTGGTGCATGGCAAAAATGGCCGGAAATGCTCATAGAAAAATATCCTCACAAAGTAAAATCGACCGCGGATGTGCAGGATGCCGTAGCGCTTTACCGCAAAATACTTGCGCAGCAGCCTGATAACAGCGTAACTATTGCCAGCATTGGTTTCCTGACCAATCTCTCCAATCTGCTGAATTCCGGCTCAGACAAATATTCTGATCTGCCGGGACGGGATCTGGTAAAAAGAAAAGTAAGCAAACTTGTCTCCATGGCCGGCTGGTTTCCGAAAGGACGTGAATATAATTTATTAACTGATTCAGTGGCCTCCGCGAATGTTTTTAACAACTGGCCTACCCCAGTAATTTTCAGCGGCTTTGAAATTGGCAATGAAATTAAAACAGGACTGCGTTTTGTCCACGATGCCGCCCTTCATGGACCAGTCAAAGATGTCTTTGCCTTTTGTATTCCAAAAGCGAAAGAAGATAGCGCCGGCAGGATGAGCTGGGATGAAACAACCGTGCTGGTAGCGATCCTGGGAGCTAAACCATATTTTGGATTAGAAAGAGGACACATCCTGATAAAAGGGGGCAATGATAGCTGGAAAAAGGATAAAAATGGTTCCGGGTATTATTTGACAAAGGCAATGCCCTATCATCAGCTGGCTGCTATCCTTGAATCTTATATGGAGCATGAAGGGAAGCAAAATAAATAATTGTTTGCACTATCATTTGCGCGTAACAGTTACTGGAATTATTTTAAATCAAAATCTGCTGATTATAAGGATAAGGTGCCGGATCTGAAAACTGAGTCGAAGGTAGTGTACATCTTAAATAACAAACTACCGGATTCCAATTTTGAAGGAGGCCTCTTTCAAATCAACGACCATAATTTTTTCACACTACAGCTAATTACGGGCAAACAGTTAAAAAACGATTACAAGCTATCCGGGAAAACGATAGGAGTA
>DATILZ010000384.1:0-2465 GCA_035475995.1 Hanamia sp.
ATGAAGGAGAAAAAATCAAAATAAAATTTGCGCTCTCGCCGGTAAGCCAGGAAAATGCGCTGACCAATATGCGTATGGAAACACCGGGATGGAATTTTGAAAAAATAAAAGAAAAAGGGCAGGAGCAATGGAATACAGAACTGAACAAAATTGTGATTGATGCTGATAAAGAAGAGAAAATAAACTTTTATACAGCCATGTATCATGCGTTTATCAATCCAACAATTTATATGGATGAAAATGGCGATTACAGGGGACTGGATCAAAATGTACATCATGCAAAAGGCTTTACAAATTATACTACTTTTTCACTTTGGGATACCTATCGCGCGTTGCATCCCTTGTTCAATATTATTCAGCCAAAGCGAAATGGCGACATGATAAAATCCATGCTCGCGCATTATGATCAAAGTGTGATGCACATGTTGCCTATCTGGTCTAATTCGGGGAATGAAAACTGGTGCATGACCGGTTATCATGCTGTTGCGGTCATTGCCGATGCGGTGATAAAAGGCAATACACCTTTTGATGCTAATAAGGCTTTGGATGCCTGTGTAACAACGGCGCATCACAGAAGCTATGATGGCATTGGATTGTATGAGGATATGGGATACATTCCAGTTGATAAAAACGGAACCGGCACTTCCACCACTTTGGAATATGCTTATGATGATTGGGCGATTGCGCAGATGGCAAAGAAGTTGAACAGAATGGATATTTATAAAGAATTCATCAAACGATCTGAAAATTATAAAAATGTTTTTGATCCTTCTGTTGGTTTTATGCGTGCCCGTTTGAGCGATGGATCTTTCAAAAAAGATTTTGATCCTTTGAGTACTTCAGGACAAGGTTTTATTGAAGGAAATTCTTGGAACTATTCTTTGTTTGTGCCACAGGATCCTGCATCATTAATTCAGCTTATGGGAGGCAAGAAAAAATTCACTCATTATCTCGATACTTTATTCACGATGCATTTACCGGATAAATTTTTTGCAGAAACAGAAGACATTACAAGAGATGGAATCATCGGTGGTTACGTGCATGGGAATGAGCCTTCGCATCACATTGCTTATTTATACAACTGGACAAATGAGCCATGGAAAACTCAACAAACTGTGCGGATGATTTTAAAAAATCAATATCACACCGGAGCTGATGGTTTGGGTGGAAATGATGACACAGGTCAGATGAGTGCCTGGTATATTTTCAGCACAATTGGCTTTTATCCGGTGGCTCCGGGTTCAGCTGTATATCAGATAGGAAGTCCGGCGATAAAGGCTGCTACATTACATTTGGAGAAGGGAAAAACATTTTCTATTGAAACAAAAAATCAAAGCGATAAAAATGTTTATATTGAAAAAATTGAATTGAATGGAAAGCCTTTGAACCGTTTATACATCACTCATGACGAAATCATGAAAGGCGGAAGAATGATTTTTTATATGTCACCAACGCATGGTTAAACTGATATTTTTTTGATGAAATAAAGTAATAAAAGGAAATAAGAATTCGGGTTATTTGTTCTTTTGCCGGAACTGATCTCTTATGTTTTTGAAAATTAGAAACCTTGCCTAATTGTTTGTTTACTGCAAGAATTCCTTAATTCTTTTCCAATAAATATTGTTTCAGTTTTTCAAAATCGGGCTCCATTAAAACGCTTTCCTTTTCTTTATTCAAAATTGATTTCACACTTTCCGGAATTGGAATCTTTTGTTGAATAACCGGTTCTACCACATCATAAAATTTTACAGGGTGCGCTGTTTCTAAAATATATCCCTTTTCTTCCGGATGTTGTTTTAAATAATTTTGCAAAGCAAAATAAGCAACAGCTCCATGAGGGTCTAATAAATAATGTTCTTTTTCAAAAACTTCTTTGATCGTTTTCCTCGTTTCTTCATCAGAAATACTGTAACTGCTTAATACTTTTTTCAAATCAGTAAATTGATTGTGAAATAATTCAAGTATTCTTACAAAATTGCTTGGATTGCCTACATCCATTGCGTTTGAGATCGTTGCAATTGCTTTTTGAGGCTGATAATTTTGTGTTTGTAAAAAATCAGGAACTACTTTATTTGCATTGCAGGCAGCAATAAAATGTTTTACAGGCAATCCTGAAATATGAGCAAGAATTCCTGCACAAATATTTCCAAAATTCCCACTGGGAACTGAAACGACCGGTGGATTTTTTTTATCGTTCCATTGTTTCCAGGCAAAAAGATAATAAAATTGTTGCGGCAGCCAGCGGGCAACATTAATGGAATTTGCAGAAGTGAGAAATAATTTTTCATTCAAATATTTATCTGAAAATGCCTGCTTTACCATGAGCTGGCAATCATCAAAAGTTCCGTTTATCTCAAGTGCATGTACATTATTTCCAAGAGTTACCAATTGTTTTTCCTGAACGCTGCTTACTTTTCCGGAAGGATATAAAATCACTACATCTACCCCATCTACATTAAAAAAGC
>DATILZ010000385.1:0-3659 GCA_035475995.1 Hanamia sp.
AATTATTTCCAACACGCTTTTCCACTTCATTCAATACATCCGTAAGATATTTACCGATAAAAATAGAAATGATTGCCGGCGGCGCTTCGTTTGCTCCAAGTCTGTGGTCATTTCCGGCACTGGCGATAGAGGCTCTTAATAAATCTGCATGATCGTGCACCCCTTTAATAGTATTTACAAAAAATGCGAGGAACATCAGGTTCGTCTTTGGAGTCTTTCCCGGTGCCAACAAATTAACACCGGTATTGGTTGCCATGCTCCAGTTATTGTGTTTACCGCTTCCGTTGATCTTTGCAAAAGGTTTTTCATGCAGCAATACCATCAGGTTATGCCTTTTGGCAACACGGGTCATTACATCCATCAATAAAATATTATGATCGACTGCAATGTTCACTTCTTCAAAAATGGGTGCGCATTCAAATTGTGACGGCGCTACTTCATTATGCCGTGTTTTTAATGGAATTCCTAATTTGTAGGCTTCCTCTTCAAAGTCGCGCATAAAAGAATATACTCTCTCAGGAATGGCGCCAAAATAATGATCCTCAAGTTGTTGTCCTTTTGCAGGAGCGTGACCAAAAACAGTGCGGCCTGTAGTAATAAGATCCGGACGGCCACTGGCTATTGAAGCATCTACCACAAAATATTCCTGTTCCCAGCCAAGTGTTGGCTTTACAGAGGTAATATTTTTATCAAAATACTGGCAAACATCTAAAGCTGCTTTTTCCAGCGCTACTGCAGATTTCAGTAAAGGTGTTTTTGCATCCAGGGATTCACCGGTATAAGAAACGAAAATTGTAGGAACACACAGCGTTTTCCCATTTCCCATTTCAATAATAAATGGGGGAGAAGATGGATCCCAGGCAGTATAACCGCGGGCTTCAAAGGTAGCGCGAATACCACCACTTGGAAAGGAGGAAGCATCGGGTTCCTGCTGAATTAAAGCAGCACCATCAAATTCTTCCAGTGCGCTGCCATCTCCTTTTAACGTAAAAAAGGAATCATGTTTTTCGGCAGTTGCCCCGGTTAATGGCTGAAACCAATGCGTGTAATGTGTTACATTTTTTGACTCTGCCCAGGCTTTTAAAGCCGATGCAATCTGGTCACCCATTTTGCGGTCAATCTTTGTTTGATTTTTGATAGATGAAACCAGGCTTTTGTAGGCTTCATCGCTCATAAATTCGCGCGCCTTTTTTAAATCAAATACATTTTCACCAAAAAAACTGGTGATCTTTTTTGAAGGTGGCACTTCTGAAAATTTTGAATTTGCAAAAAGTTCATGTAGTGCATTTAATCTTAATGATTGCATTTTTAAAATTTAAGATGCAAAAAAAAGACAAAAAGTTGATAAAATGAAAAAAAGAAATGCTAATATGTCTTTTTTTTTACCTTTAAACTGAAATTAAAAGTATTTTTTTAATTTAAATACATCTGTGGCAAACAAAGAAATAAGATCCATTGGTAATTTGTATTTCAAGGAAATTATTTAAAAACAGCGTAGCAAAAAATCTGATAAAAAGAAAAGGTTGTTTTTTAATTTAAAACAGGATGCCTTTTCACTTCTTTTGTTTGGTCAAAAAGATAGCGGTAAGTAGTTAATAAACGGCTTTGTTTTGAGCCAATATTTTTCGACATATTTAAGATTCTGGGATTAAAATCGCCCTGCCATTGCAATTCAAGTTCATCATATTTTGTATTTTCCCGTATTACTTTTGCTCCTTCCACAATCATGTAATAATCAATTCCCTTTCCCTGAAATTCAGGAATTACGCCAAAAACAACTCCCGTAAATTTATTGTTAACTCCTTTTTTCTTCATCCATAAAAGCCGTAGCTTTTCAATGAGCCCAAACTTTCCATGAAAGTATTTAAATATTTGGTTTAATTCCGGCAGATTGATCCAGAAAGCAATCGGCTTATCCTGGTAATACACAAACCAAATCAGGTTTTCATCAATTACCGGCTTCATTCTTTTAAACATTTTAAAAGCCACTTCCTTACTCATTTGTTTATTGCCTTCATGTTTTGACCAGGCTTTATTATACACTTCACAAAAATCATTTGAAAATCTTTTCAGATGATTTTTTTTCAGATGAACAACAGAATATTCAGGAATCGCATTATACTTATGTGCCTGCTCAATGAATTTATCACTCAGTTTAGTATCTACAAATAAATGCCAGCAGATCTGATGATAAAAAACCTTAAATCCGTAATTTTCAAACAACTTTTGATAATAAGGAAGGTTGTAATTCATCAAATAGATGGGCGGTTTAAAACCTTCCACTACCAATCCCCACCAACGGTCGCGCTCGCCAAAATTTATCGGCCCATCCATCGCTTCCATCCCGCGTTGCAACAGCCAATGTTTACTCACATCAAACAACATATCAGCCGCTTCCTGCTTATTGATACATTCAAAAAAACCAATGCCGCCGGTCTTTTGCTCATCACCTTTATTCTTATATTTTTTATACACGAAAGCAGCAATCCTCCCAATCAGATTTCCATCTTCATCTTTTAAAAGCCAGCGCTGGCTTTCCCCAAAACGAAATGCTTTATTTTTTTTCCGATCAAAAACATCCCTGATATCTTTATCCAATGGTTGAATAAAATTGGGATCGTCTTTATAAATAATCAACGGTACTTTTAAAAATTCGCGCGCAGAAGCAGTATCAGAAACCAGGGAAAGTTGCATCATGGAAAAATTAAAAACAGTAAAGTAACAAAACAGAATGATTCAAAAATCCTGTTTTTTTGTCGTTTACCTTAAAAAATTTCTTTAATGAAAAGATAATTTTAAAACATTAGCTAATTTTCTAACTTCCGCTTTTCTCTCAATTCAAAAAATAATGCTCTGCCTGGCTTAAAATTTCAGCCACTGCTGTTTAATTTATTATCTTTAAAATTCTTAAAAAAATCCGCAACCGGCGGGGTGGTAAAATGAAGAATTAATTTATGAACCGAAAAGATTTTCTATCTGCTGTAGTTCCTTTGGCAACTGTTGCTACCGCTTTCACGAATCAAAAACCTTTTAAAAAAAAGCATCATTTAAAAAAAATCCCTCCTTATTTAAAGAAGGGAGACACCATTGGAATTTGTTGTCCTTCCGGATATATCAGCCTGGAGGAATGCCAGCCTGCAATAAAAAAAATGCAGGAATGGGGATTTAATATTCGTGTAGGCATCACCGTTGGATTGAAAGATTTTACATTTGCCGGAACAGATGAAGAGCGCCGGAAAGATTTGCAGCAAATGATGGATGATCGTTCCATAAAAGCGATTATGCTTGGCAGGGGCGGGTATGGTGCAGTAAGAATTATAGATAAAATTGATTTTACTGAATTTGAAAAAAGACCGAAATGGATCATTGGTTTCAGCGATGCAACCGTTTTTCATTGCCATATTAATCACAATTATGGAATTGCCACGCTTCATTCAAAAATGTGTAACAGTTTCCCCGATGATTTTTCAAAAGCAGATCAAACACAAATTGATTCTATTGATTCTATCAGGCAATGTCTTTTTGGAGATAAAATGATGTATAAAAGATTGCCGGTTGTTGAAAACCGCCTGGGAGAAGGGATTGGGCCTTTGGTTGGAGGCAATTTATCAATTATAGAACAAGTAACCGGAAGCATTTCCAATCTTCATACGGAGGGG
>DATILZ010000386.1:0-2317 GCA_035475995.1 Hanamia sp.
ATCCACCAGTTCCAATGCAAAATCATATTTATAAGAAAGAGTTTTGCGCTTCTCAAACATTTCTGTCAACAGTTTTTGTTCTCTTACCAGCGTTGACAGAAGTTCTTTTATGGAATTGAATGTGGTCATATAGGAAGGCAACTAAGATAAACGATTTGGGTAATTTAAATACGAAGGGTTTGTGAAAAGAATAAGAATGTTTGGTAGTGAGGCAGACGACAATAAAAGATAAACAGGAATCTGCATTATTTGTTGATTTACTGAAATAGTTATTTTAAAAATCCTTTATTGCTTTATCATTTCACCTTGCTTTTTATTTACATTTGCCGACGATTACTTAAATACAATTTATAAACACAAACAACAAAATGAGTTACATTGCAAATATCCATGCACGCCAGATTTTAGATAGCCGTGGCAATCCAACAGTAGAAGTAGAAGTTCTCACCGAAAATGAATATATGGGTCGGGCAGCTGTTCCTTCCGGAGCCAGTACCGGAATTCATGAAGCAGTTGAGCTTCGTGATAATGATAAAAAAGTATATGATGGGAAAGGTGTTCTCAATGCTGTAAATAATGTGAATACAATCATTGCTGATGAATTAATTGGCTGGGATGTTGCAGATCAAACAGGAATTGATCAGAAAATGCTTGATGTTGATGGTACAGAAAATAAAAGCAAGCTTGGCGCTAATGCAATACTGGCAGTTAGTTTAGCCGTTGCCAAAGCCGCAGCTCTTGAAGCAAATCTTCCATTATACAGATATATTGGTGGCACAAATGCCAAAATTCTTCCTATTCCCATGATGAACATTTTGAATGGAGGCGCACATGCAGATAATAAAATAGACTTCCAGGAATTTATGGTAATGCCCATTGGCGCTTCTTCTTTCAGTGAAGCCTTGCGCTGGGGAGTGGAAATTTTTCATTCTTTAAAATCAGTTTTAAAGAAGAATGGTTATAGTACAAATGTGGGGGATGAAGGCGGATTTGCACCAAACATTCAAAGCAATGAAGAAGCGATAGAAACCGTGTTAAAAGCGATAGAAAAAGCTGGTTACAAAGCCGGCACTGATGTAGCAATTGCAATGGATCCGGCAGTTTCTGAAATGTATAATACGGAAAAACAGGTTTATCATTTTCATAAATCGGATGGAAAAGAATTAAGCAGGGAAAAAATGGTTGATTTTTGGGAAAATTGGGTGAATCAATATCCAATTATTTCGATTGAGGACGGAATGGCCGAAGATGATTGGGAGGGATGGAAACTGATGACCGAAAGACTTGGTAAAAGAATCCAATTGGTAGGTGATGATCTTTTTGTAACCAATGTAAAAAGATTGCAGAAAGGTATCGAAGAACACGTAGCAAATGCGTTGCTGGTAAAAGTAAACCAGATTGGCACATTAACAGAAACCATAAACGCGGTTTCGCTCGCTCAGCACAATGGTTACAATACAATCATGAGCCATCGAAGCGGTGAAACAGAAGATACAACTATCGCTGATCTTGCTGTTGCTTTAAATTGCGGGCAAATAAAAACCGGTTCAGCTAGTCGTACGGATCGTATTGCAAAATATAATCAGCTTCTTCGGATCGAAGAAATGTTGGGTGAAAACGCTGTTTTTCCAAAAGGAAAAATTAAATTTGGAAAATTGTAAATAGTTCCTTCTTCATTCAGATTGTTTAATATTTTGGGGAGGTGAAGATTAATGTTTAAATCGAGTTTACATTAGGATTTCTGAGAAAGTAAACGTGGCTCATGTTATAAAGCTGGAATCTTTGGCTAATTCTGAATTCATAATTTCTAATTCTCTACTTAATTCTTGAAAATGAAAAAGCTTCGCTACGTCTTTACCAATAAATATTTAATAACAGGCATATTTTTTGCTATATGGATGATGTTCTTTGACAGAAATGACATTCCGCTTCAAATTAGAAGAATCAGCGAGTTGAATAAATTAGAGCAGAGTGAAAAAAACATGTCACAGCGTATTATCAACACTCAGAAGGAATTGGATTTATTAAAAACGAATCCGGAAACATTAGAGAAATATGCGCGTGAAAAATACCTGATGAAAAAAGATAATGAAGATCTTTATATTGTCACATTTGATTCATCTTCAATAAGATAAAGCGGTATTACAACAATATTTCTGGCAAAAATGCGTTTTTATCCGAGAGGATACTATTTATTAAAGCCACACACATTTTTTATGATTAAAATCACATCGGAGGAATTGCTAAGATACTTATACAAAGAGACTTCCGAACAAAAATCAGCCATTATTCGTGCCGCTCTCCAGACCGACTGGAA
>DATILZ010000387.1:0-3705 GCA_035475995.1 Hanamia sp.
TGATTTTTTTAAAGGCAATACCTGGTTATCGTTTTTCAGCAAGACGAAAGAACGCGCTGCAATTTTACGGGCTTCCTCTAAATTCGCCTGGCTCACCAGTTCTGTTTTTGCTCTTTGATCATTGCAATAACGGTAAGGATCATCAAACAAACCGAGTTTATATTTGGCTTCCAAAATTCTTCTGCATGCATCATCAATTGTTTTCGCTGCTACTTTCCCTTCTTTTACCAATTGTGCAGCATATTTTAAAATATCTTCACTTACCATATCCATGTCCACTCCTGCATTCAGCGCCAGTTCCGCCACTTTTTTATCATCGCCCATTCCGTGATTTACCATTTCGCTGATCGATGTATAATCGGTTACGACAAACCCTTTAAATCCCCATTGTTTGCGCAACAAATCTGTCAAAAGCCACTTATTGGCAGTAGCTGGTATTCCATCAATTGTGTTAAATGAAGTCATTATACTTCCTGCCCCTGCATCCACAGCAGCTTTGTAAGGCGGAAGATATTCATTGTACATTTTTACTTTGCTCATGTCAACTGTATTATAATCCCTGCCCGCTTCTGCCGCGCCATACAATGCAAAATGTTTTACACAAGCCATTACAGTCGTGTCTTTTGAAAGATCATTTTCCTGGTAACCTTCCACCATTACTTTTGCAATTTGAGAACCCAGGAAAGGATCTTCACCGCTGCCTTCTGCAATTCTTCCCCAGCGGGGATCACGGGCAATATCAACCATTGGGGAATAAACCCAGTTCAATCCATCGGCAGTAGCTTCGTTTGCAGCAATCCGTGCACTCCATTTTATCATAGCAGTATCCCAACTTGAAGATAAACCAAGTGGAATCGGAAATATAGTTCGATGGCCATGAATCACATCCAGCCCAAATAATAATGGAATATGTAAACGGGTATTTTTTACCGCAATTTCCTGAGCTCTGCGGATTTTATCCGGCCCCGTGATTCCAAACAAACCTCCAACCTGTCCTTTGCGGATTTTATCATCAACATCTTTACTTACAACGGCACCGGTAACAGCACCGCCGGGAGTTACCAGATTTAATTGTCCAATCTTTTCATCCAGCGTCATTTTTTTCATCAGGCTATTGATGAAATCATTCATTTTATTGGATTGCGCATTTGCAGTAAACGAACAAATAACAAACAAAACCAAAACACTTGTGTTGAAATTTTTCATGTTGAAACTTTATTTTTTCAATAAATATGGTTGAATAATTTTTTTCCAGATAGCGTATCCTTTAGCATTCATGTGAAGTTCGTCTTTGATAAAAAGACTCTTATCAGGTGTGCCGTCTTTGTTCAGCATTGCATGATAAACATCAATGAAGGCAGCATTTTTTTGATGACTTAAAAACTTTTTTATCATGGAATTCGCTTCCTGCATTTCCGGCATTAATTTTTCCCGGCTGGGACTTGGTTTTATCGAGACAAAAGCGATAGAAGTCTTGGGAAGATGTTTTCTTATTAATGAGAATAATTTTTCAAAACGATTCAAAACTGAATCACTGGTTATTTTATCTGATGATGCCAGGTCATTATCGCCTTCATAAATCACCACCTGTTTTGGTTCATAAGGAAAAACAATTTCGTTTGCATAATAGATAGCATCGGGAATAGTAGAGCCGCCAAACCCGCGGTTGATGATCGTATAATTGGGGAAATATTTTTGTACATCTTCCCATTTTCTGAAGGAAGAACTACCTAAAAATAGTATGGCATGTTTTGGCGGAAAATGAATACTATCTTCTGTTTTAAAATGTTGTATGTCTGAATAGAATGGAGCATTTTGAGCATTTACAAAATGAAATACCAGGAGCGTTATAACCAGTAATTTTATTTTTTTGAGCATTTAGGTATATTTATAAATATTTAAAAAAGATAAATTTACGGAATGGATTTTTAATACGCTGAATGGTAATAAAAAATTCAGTTTTACATTTGCCGCAATTCTTTTATAAATACTTTTAGTTTTTCAAAAGCCACTTTAACTTATACTTTGATAACACCTGAAATACTTTCGCTTGCCCATAAACTTTGGGATTATCACCAGATGAATCATCAATTATCCAAGTCAGATTGTATTCTTGCTCTTGGCAGTCATGATCTTCGTGTGGCGGAAAGAGTTGCAGAATTATATCATCAAGGTTGGGCTCCTTTAGTCATCATGTCGGGCGGATTGGGCAATTTTACACAGGAGATCTGGACAGAAAAAGAAGCAGATAAATTTGCTGAAATTGCTATTGGAAAAGGTGTTCCGGCAGAAGCGATTTTAATTGAGAATAATTCAACCAATACCGGCGAAAATATTTTATTTACTCAAAAACTTTTAGAAGAAAAACATTGGAATCCGCAAAGTTTTATTGTAGTTCAAAAACCGTATATGGAACGAAGGTCTTATGCTACTTTTAAAAAACACTGGCCTGATAAAACATTGCATGTTACTTCTCCCCAAATTTCTTTTGAAACATATCCGACAGAGGAAATTCCACTCGAACGTGTTATTCACATTATGGTTGGTGATTTGCAACGCATTAAATACTATCCGGAAAAAGGATTTCAAATTTACCAGGAAATTCCTGTTGAAATTTGGCAGGCGTATGAAAGGCTTATCGCGCTTGGTTTTGATAAGCATCTGATGAAAGAATAACTTCTGGCCTTTTCTAAAAAATTTACTCATAAAAAAACTTCCACTATTTGCTAGCGGAAGTTCTTAATTTTTTAACTCTGTCTGGGTTTCGTTTTTCCTCGTCCAAAGGACTCTTTCGTAGAATAAGGAAAGGCGTATTACAGCCTGGTTTTCATTGGGATCAATATTTTTCTAAGGCATTGAATTCAAAAAAAAGAAGTTGACTGATATCGGATTTTATTGGTTTTTCCCGGATTAAGGATCCCGATAGCTTCGGGAGGTTTCTTTTCAATGGATATTTGGATATTCGATTAATGTTTGTTGAACATCAATCAACTTCTGAATGCAAAGATAATCCGGCACCATGCAGCACGCAAGCGCATTACTTCTTCTTTTTTGTTGTATTGTTTTTACTGAATTATCAGTAAAAAAACGGCAATGTTGGTTCGTAGTTTTACCATTTTCGGCTTCTATTTTTAAAATTAAAGTAGCGGGAACTAAAGTAAGAGACGATGACTGAAAATAAGAAAATGCGTTTTTTCTTTGTTTACTGATTGTGACGTCAGGATTAATTTATTAGAATTAGTCGCTTAAATCATGATGCTGCTATTAGAATTTCAATTAGTTGATGGCTGAAGGATACTGATTGGTGAGGATTGACGGCGACGGCACACAGTTTTTGAAACACTTTCTTTTACACTCCGTTACACTGTCAGTATTTCGAGCTATATCAAATCCAGCCTTCCCATATCACCCAAATTCACTATTCTCCTCCAAACCCCTATCAATCCCAATTTCCCATCCACCAAGAAAATTCTTTTTAAATCATTTCGGGAAGTTGCAACTTTGGGGAAGTTACCTTATCCCATACTTTCCGCATACCTTTCCCATACCTTTCCTATGCCTTTCCCATACCTTTCCCATACTCTCCTCATACTCTCCTCATACTCTCCCCATACACTCTTCATACATAACTCATACACTCCTTATATGAAACTCATACGAAATTCACAATCCTAATGGTAGTATAAGGGAGTCTAAAGTAGATTG
>DATILZ010000388.1:0-3391 GCA_035475995.1 Hanamia sp.
TCATAGCGCTTTTTGGCAGTAGAATCGAAATATTTTTTTACATAAAGTTTCCCAAGCAATTCACCCATTGCATTTTGCTCAGATTGTACAACTCTTTTCCATCTTGGTTTTCTTTCTTTGGCTCCACTGAATAATTGACTAAAATAAAATTGTTCCAACCCATATTTTTCAGGCAATGCATTTGAAAAAGAATTCACCAATCTGTAAGTAAGATAATCTTTCAAATCATTGACAGGAGTAGATTTTAAAGTAGCATCCAATGATTTGAAAAATTCCGGCTGGCCCACAATTACCGAATCAATTTTTGTAACGCCGATATCTTTTAAAAATTTATCAAAATTAATGGAAGAAGAAAGTTCTTTAAGATCGTTAATTGCGATTTTATGATAATTGGCATAAGGATCGCGCAAGTCAGCAAGAGACCGGGAAACCTTTGCCAGCTTAGTTTCAAAGGCTAATATATTTTGAGCAGATTGCAATGCGCTGACAGAATCTTTTCCCTGGAATTCTAAAATTTTAGCCACATGCTGCACATAAGTTTTGCGGATGTTTGTGGTAGAAGAGTCTTTATTAAAATAATAATCACGCTCCGGAAGACCGAGGCCGCCCTGGTATAGTTTAAAAGCCATCACATTACTTTCCTTGTCATCCTGATCTACTCCGTTTCTGAACAATGCGCTTTCTCCAATTTTATTGAGATCAGCCACCACATTCATAAAGGAAGGGATATCGGTTATAGAATTTATTTTATTCAGATAAGGTTGCAGGTATTTCGTTCCTTGTTTTTCTATTGAAATGCTGTCCATAGCTGTCGTCCAGAAATCTCCGATCTTCTGAGAAGCTGAGCCTTTTGCCCCTCCTTCTTTTGCAGCTTCTTCATTTATTTTGTGAAGACGTTCTTCATTTTCATTATTAACTATGTAGCCAATTCCCCAGGAGCTTTCCTCAGGAGGAATCGGGTTATTTTTTATCCATTTGCCATTTGCGTACATAAAAAAATCATCGCCGGGATTGTAGGAAGAATCAATATTATCAGCGAAAACGTCTTTTTGTGTTTCGGAGGTTTTTGTGTTGCATGAAAAAATAGCAAAGCAAATAAAGCAGTAAAGAATTGTTCTTTTCATTTTATAAAATTGAGACGGTAAATGTAATTACGAATGGATGAATTTCGATTTATTTTGAAAATAAAAATTGATTAAAGGATGAATAAATCCGGTTATAGAATGTGATGCCTTATCCTTTTTAAAAATACTTTTATATTTACAACCACTCTAATTTTTCGTCATCAAAATACTTAAATGAAATTTACAATCTTCGTTCTTCTTTTTCCTTTCCAACTTTTCTCACAACCTTTTTCTCAAAAAGAAATTGCGCGTTGGGAACAGGAAGCAAAAAGTATTACCATTATACGCGATAATTTTGGCATTCCTCATATTTATGGCAAAACCGATGCTGACGCCGCTTTCGGCTTATTGTATGCGCAATGTGAAGACGATTTTCCAAGAGTGGAAATGAATTATATTGAAAAATTGGGCCGGCTTTCAGAAGTAAACGGAGAGAAAGATTTATATAATGATCTAATGATTCGGTTAGTGATTGATTCTTCTGATGCAATCAAAGATTATAATAATGCGCCACTTTGGTTAAAGAAATTGTGCAATGCTTATGCAGATGGAATTAATTATTTTTTATACAAAAATCCACAAGTAAAACCGGCATTATTAAAGCGTTTTCAACCATGGTATCCCATGCTCTGGACGGATGGAAGTATTGGCGCAATCAGCACTGCCGGCGTTGGTGTTCGTGAGTTGGAAAATTTTTATTCAGGAGAAAATAAACCGGTTGCAATAAAAGAGAATGTAGAAGAAAAAGTAACTGGTTCCAATGGCTTTGCATTTGCTCCAAAAATCACTGCATCGCACAATGCTATTTTATACATAAATCCACATGTTACTTTTTATTTTCGCCCTGAAGTGCATGTAATCAGTGATGAAGGATTAAATGCTTATGGTGCGGTAACCTGGGGGCAGTTTTTTGTTTACCAGGGATTTAATGAACATTGCGGCTGGATGCACACCTCAAGCTACGCTGATGTTTCAGACGCTTATATAGAAAAGATAACTTCAAAAAACAATCAGTTATTTTATCAATATAATGGTGAAGAAAAACTTGTTTTGCACAAAAAAATAACACTCCGTTATAGTGATAACGATTCCATAAAAACAAAAACTTTTGATGCTTTATTTACCGGTCACGGTCCGGTAATGGCCAAAAGAAATGGTGAATTTATCAGCGTAAAATCCCACAACAGAGACATCAAAGGTCTGATTCAAAGTTGGGAAAGAACCAAAGCAAAAAGTTTTGCTGATTATAAAAAAGTAATGGATCTTTTGGCCAATACTTCCAACAATACTGTATATGCTGATGAGGAAGGAAACATCGCATACTGGCATGGAAATTTTATTCCAAAAAGAAATCCCAAATATGATTGGTCTCAGCCTGTAGATGGTACTACATCTGCAACAGAATGGAAAGGCCTGCATCCGGTAAATGAAAGTATTCACATTTATAATCCGCTAAATGGCTGGATTGAAAATTGTAATTCTACTCCTTTTACTGCCGCCGGAAATTTTAGCCCGAAAAAAACAGATTATCCGGCTTATATGGCTCCTGATGGCCAAAATTTTCGTGCGATCAATGCAATAAAAATTTTGCCTGAGGAGAAATCATACACGATCGATAAAGTGATCGCAAAAGGGTATGATACTTACCTGGCTGCATTTGAAGTGTTGGTACCTGCGCTCCTTAAATCGTTTGATAAAATTTCCAAAGAAGATTCTTTGTATTCGCAATTAATCGAGCCGATCAATGTTTTAAAAAAATGGGATTATCGTTGTGGTGAAAACTCTGTGGCGACAACACTTGCTGTGAATTGGGGCGAAAGAATTTTGCGGCCAATTTACAGCACTGAAATTGCCTGGGGCGAGGAAAATGACCAGGTAACAAAAACAAAAAAATTTGCTGCAACTGCTTCAGCGGATGAATTGTTACAACCCTTTTTATCAACCATAAAATATCTTGAAAATACTTTTGGAAGATGGAAAATTCAATGGGGAGAGATCAATCGTTTTCAAAGAATATCCGGTGCGATTGATAATCATTTCAATGATGACTCAGCAAGTATTCCCGTTGGTTTTGCATCTTCAACATGGGGAATGATTCCATCTTATAGCAGCAGTATTTTTTCCGGAACTAAAAAAAGGTATGGCGTCAATGGAAACAGTTTTATTTGTGCTGTTGAGTTTGGTAAGAAAATAAAAGCCAAATCATTATTAGCAGGAGGCGAAAGCGGTCATCCAGGTTCAAAACATTTTTTTGATGAAGGATATAT
>DATILZ010000389.1:0-2853 GCA_035475995.1 Hanamia sp.
CTGATCGCTGAGGGTAAAACTGAAGCCGAAAAACATGATATACGCACCCAGGAAGTAAAATCAGGTAAATTGAAAATGCCGGATGCTCCCAGCTTTCTTTATGTTCTTACCGGCACCGACGAAAATTATAATAAAACCACGGGAGATCTTAAAGATGGAAATTTCAGGTATGTAATTTACATGCCTTATGCAACAGCAGAGTCCACCGGCCTTCCTACCAAACCTTTTGTTCCGGGAATGCCATGGCTGATGGATGCCGGAACATATGGAGCGCATGTGATGATCACGCCAGCTAAAAAATAATTTTTTAATACTGCTACTCTGAAGGGGCAAAATCTTTTAGCATTGGCAAATATTCTGATCATCTAAAATTTAATTTTCCCGCTTCTAAATGAACAAAATAAATCATTTACTCATTTGCCAGAATTGATTCGGCGATCTGTTCAAGGAGCTCTTTATTATCATGCACAAATGATAAACCGGCCTGGTAAAGATTGTTGATATTTTCTTTGCTGGCAATATCCATTTCCGAACACGCTTCTTTCAGATCGGGCTCCAGCCTGTAATAATTCTTTTGATTTTCAGGATCAAGGGTCAGATACATTTGCGTCAACTGGTAAGCAACTGTTTCCGAATTGCCCGACATCAAAATATCAATCACCGGTTCAAGCCATTTTAACTCGCCCGCATCTTTAAAATCTTCATACCTGTATCTTTTTTTAACCGATCCGGTTCCCAGGGAAAGAATGATCATATCGGCAGCGGATGGTTTATCTTTTTTTGCGGGATCATTAAAGAATTTGGAAAACTCCAGGCTTCGTGCTTCTGCATACGCACAAAGAGCCGGATTATTTGCAAACATTCCACCATCTACCAATGCAAACATTTGCCCGTTTAAAGACTCGATATGTGCCGGTGAAAAGTAAGTAGGCGCTGCTGAAGTTGCCCTGGCTACATCTCTTACAAAAAAATTATAAATGCTATCTGTACGCGCATCGGCACTGGTAAAAAACACGGCCCGGCGCTCACTGATATCATAAGAAGTAATAAGGCTTGGCTTGATCAATTTATCTAAAGTAACATCACCAAAATAGGTAGTAAGCAAGTGATAAAGCGGATCAGAGGAATATTTTGCATGAACCATTCCGGCTACATTTGTAAGCCTTTCGGCTACAGTTCTGTCGAAAATAGTGTGGCCGTTTTTGATGTATAAATCCACTGCATCCTGCGCCGAATATTTGGCTTTGCCTTCCTCATCCGGCACGAGGTAAATGCAGGATAAAATGCCACCCGTGCTGGTGCCGGCAATCATATCAAAATAATCGCCGAGCTTGCGGGTGCTGTTGCTTTTTTGTTGCAAAAATCTTTCTAACTGTGCGAGTATCGTACCGGGTATAATGCCGCGAATACCGCCGCCATCAACAGATAAAATTTTAATTTTTTTCATGCAGTTGAGAATTTACATATAAACTTAAATCCTTTTATTTATTTTAAGAAAATAATTTTTAGTTTTTTTCAAAAGAAATAAAATGATTCATTTAATGTACTAATTCACCTGCAGTAAACGTACAAAAAACCGCTTTTTTGTTTTTACCTTTAAAAATATTATTGTTCTCCGTCATTTTATCTGGAAATAAGCTAATAAGGTTGAATCAGAGGTTTATCATTTACTAAGGTAAGAAGGTTGTAAACGTCTTTTATAAAACTGGCTTAATTAAACTTATGAATGGCCGCAAAAGAAATCAGACCTTATTTCTATTCGCTGGTAGTATTCTTTTATTTCCATTATTTTTGAAGGAGAACCAATATTTTTTCATTTTGGATTTATTTAAAAAAGAATGAAAAAATATATTTCTTTTGTTTAAAAATCCTATATGACAAACGAAAACAAATTCCCGTTTTTCGCTCCCCAACTTTTTATTGGTAATGGAGTAACCGATATTTCTTTTTACAAAAATGCCTTTGGAGCAGTAGAGCAACTTCGATTAAACAACGATGATGGCAGCCTTCATGTGGCGGAACTTTCTATTGAAGGCGCCATATTTCATCTGCATGAAATAACTGCAAATCCTGATTTTTTTTCTCCGGAAAAACATCACGGTTCTACCACGCTCATCGGTTTGTTTGTTGAAAATGTAGATGAAGTGATGACTGGTGCAATCAATGCAGGAGCGAAAGAAATAAAAGCGGCAAAAGATTATGAGTACGGTTACCGCCAGGGAGAAATTGAAGATCCGTTTGGCCACTATTGGCTGATAGAGAAAAAAATTTTGTAAGAGACGTAAGCAACGGTTCTGCAGGAAGATGAGGAGAACATTGTGTTTCATATAACGACATGGCGCCCTTTCACGGTTTTATCTCATAAGGAGATGGACTGATGGAAGTCCAGCCACCATCAACAATTAAACTTTGACCGGTGATATGTTTTGCATTTTGTGAAACAAGAAATAAAGCCGCATTGGCAATATCTGAAACGGTTGCCGGATGTCCCATTGGCGTTATCTTCGACCACATCTTTTCATAATCTTTATCTTCTTTTAATGTTCGGTTTGTAATGGTAGCGCCAGGTGCGATGGTGTTGATGTTGATATTAAAAGGAGAAAGTTCTATTACCAGGCTTTTAGCAAGCATTTCCAAAGCCGCTTTGCTCATGCCATATACAGCCAGGTTTTTATGCGCCTGATGGCCGGTTACAGAAGACATTAATAACACAGAACCACCGGATGGCTGTTGTTTCATCTGATTGGCGGCTGCCTGGATAAGAAAAAAAGTTCCGCCGAGATTTACCTGTAATACGCGATAAAAATCTTCAGATCTGTAAGTAAAAAAATCGCCGTACAAAGTTATTCCCGC
>DATILZ010000390.1:0-4806 GCA_035475995.1 Hanamia sp.
TCAAAAAATGTTTACCAACTTTTATGATAAAGATTTTTTATACAAGTTGAACGGAGAAACAAAAAAGGGTAATAAAACCATTCAGGAAATAGAATTAACGCCGGTAGATAAAACAAAAACTTTTTTTAAAGTGCTCGTAGATATAGATAAAACCTCTAAAAATATTGTTTCTACCAAAGTGTTTGAAAAAAATGGCAACCGTTATATTTATACGATAACCGGAATGAAAACAAATACCGATCTGCCCGCATCATTATTTGTTTTTGATTCTAAAAAATATCCAAATGTCGAAGTTGTGGATTTGAGATAAATCTTTTTTCATTTTGTTTTGAAAAAAAGCGTTTCTTTTGAAGCGCTTTTTTTATTCCTGCCATTTAAATGACTCAATTTCTAATCCTGCTAAATGAATCACTCTGTCTATTACGGTTGATACCGCTTCTTCTATTGTTTTAGGTTTACTATAAAAAGAAGGTGATGCCGGGCAAATAATTCCTCCGGCGCGTGTAATAGTTTCCATGTTGTTCAAATGAATCAGGTTATATGGTGTCTCTCTTACCACACAAATTAATTTTCTTCTTTCTTTTAACACTACATCGGCAGCTCTTGAGATCAGGTCGTCTGAAATTCCGGAAGCAATGCGCGCCACCGTTCCCATGCTGCATGGTGCAATGATCATAATGTTGTAATTGGCTGATCCTGAAGCAAAAGGAGCCATAAAATCGTTCTTCCTATAGTATTTTGCGTCATAATTATTGTAGCTGTTTTCTCCTATTTCAGTTTCCCATACTAATTTGGCATTATCTGTGATTATTATTCCTAAATCTGTCCATTGAGACTTGATTAAAATGAGCTTATCTAACAAAATTTTTGCATAAACAGAACCACTTGCTCCTGAAATGGCTACAATTATCTTATTCATGAGGAAATTTGAGTTTAAAAAATATTTTTACAAAAAAATAAAATAATATCGAATAAAGTTCGTTTACTATTTATGGAAAAAAAAGGCCTTCTTATTTTAATTGCGGCTTTGTTTCTTTTTTCTTTTACTAAAGTTAAGCCAGCCGTAAAGCAAAAAATAAATTGGTTGACTGTTGAAGAACTTCAGGTAAAAATGAAAAATGAATCCAGGCCGGTAATAATTGACCTTTATACGAATTGGTGTTATTGGTGCAAGGTAATGGATAAAAAAACTTATACGAACGAAAAAGTGATTTCATACATTAATGATCATTTTTATGCTGTGAAAGTAAATGCTGAAACAAAAGATGCAGTACAATGGGATAATAAAAAATATGATTACAACAGCGGTGAGAAGGTAAATGAATTTGCCTTGTATCTTACGCAAGGCCAATTGGAATTTCCGAACACCGTCATTTTTCCGGATATACAAAAAACACCGGCAAATATTCCCGGTTTTATGGAGCCAAAGGAAATGGAAGTGATTTTGAAATATTTTGGGGATGAAGTTTACAAAAAACAGAATTTCAATGAATATTCTGCAAATTTTAAATCAACATGGTGAAAACCATTATAATATTAAGAACTGCAAAGGCAGTTTAAACTCGGTTTTTCATAGGATATTGGATTATAACAGGGGTGGATTTCCATCCGGCCCCTTTTTTTATTTTTTTTTGAAAAATAATTAAACGAATGCAACGTTTAAGTGTCAAATGCGGTCTATGATAATGAAGTTTAGCAAAAAAAATATTAAAATTGACGATAAACAAAAAGGCGACAGCCATTTAACATATTAAGAACTGCGAAGGCAGTTTAAACTCGGTTTTTCATAGGATATTGGATTATAACAGGGGTGGATTTTTATCCGGCCCCTTTTTTATTTCTTAAACTGTTATTTAATTTTTAATTTTTAAAATAGCCATTTGAAGCCCTTATCTATAAAGCTTATCCTTCTGATTATTGTATTTCTTGTTTTTCAATTCACTTTTGCGATTAAAAAAACACCTGTAAAAAAGCCACATGACAGAGCTGCAAATGTTTCAAAAAAGAATACTAAATATGGAACCGCCAGCTTTTATGCTGATAAGTTTATTTCACGCTCTACGGCTAGCGGTGAAAAATACAATCATCAAAAACTTACCGCTGCCTGCAATGTTTTTCCTTTAAATAAATGGATAAAAGTTACAAATCTGAGAAATCGCAAATCTGTGATTCTTAAAATAAATGACCGGCTCAGCAAAAAAAATAAAAGGCTGGTAGATGTGTCTCAAACTGCTGCAAAAAAGCTGGGATTTATAACGCATGGTGTTGCCAGGGTGAAAGTCGAGTTGCTTAAGAATTATAAATAATTTATTTTTCCTCTTTTGGGACTAACCTATTATTTTTGTTTTAAATAAACTAAACTTTTTATGAAAAAAATATCCCTGTTATTGGTTTTTACCGGTTTCCTTGCTGTTGTTTTTGCACAGGAGAATACCTATAAAAAAGGGCATGCACTTGGCATCAGTTTTTTTTTAAATGATTTCAAAACTGCCTCGGAAATAAGATCGATGGGGATTGTAAGTGTTTTCAAAGAACATGATTTCTTTAAAACCTCACGGATGAATCCGGGAATTGCAATTAATTATCTGAGTGGATTAAGCAATCATGTTGATTTTATCGCTACGTTAGGTGGTTCTTTTGTTGACTATCCGGTTCAAAATGTAGCTCCGTTTGGCAAAGACAATTTGTTGCTCGAAACTACTGCATCTGTTAATTTAAAATTATTAACGGATGAGTATTGGGTAGTTCCTTTTATAGATCTTGGAGTAGGAGCTGGCAAATACAAAAAATATTTTGGCGCATTTATGCCCGTTGGTGTGGGTTTGCAGGTAAACATTGAAGATGCAGCATATTTATTGATCAATTCTCAATACCGAATACCGGTTACGCAAAATTCGAGTTACCATTTCTACCACAGCATCGGAATTGCAGCAAATATTTCAAAAGAAAAAGCACCTCCAGCGCCTGCAACAGTGCAAATTCCAGTGGTTTCGGACAGAGACCATGATGGAGTTGTTGACAGCCTTGATGCCTGTCCTGATGAAGCCGGGCTTACAGCGCTTCAGGGTTGCCCTGATAAGGATGGCGATGGTATTGCAGATAAAGACGACAAATGCCCTGATGTGGCAGGGCTGGCAAAATACAAGGGCTGCCCGATCCCTGATACAGATAAAGATGGAATTAATGACGAAGAAGATAAATGTCCAAATACTCCGGGAGTGGCGCGTTACCAGGGGTGCCCGGTTCCGGATACTGATGGAGATGGCGTAAATGATGAAGAAGATAAATGTCCGAACGAAGCTGGTCCTGCATCAAATTTTGGATGCCCGGTAATTGATGTGGTGGTAGTTGAAAAAGTAAATAAAGCTGCAAAAAATATTTTCTTTGCAACAGGAAGTACTAGACTTTTACCCAAATCATTTGAATCACTAAAAGAGGTTGCTCAAATCTTGAAAGATAATCCATCATATAAGATCAATGTAGATGGATATACAGATAACACCGGAGTAGAAGATAAAAACCAGGTATTATCAGAAAAACGTGCCGGTTCAGTGAAAGCTTATTTAATTTCGAACGGAATAGATGAAAGCAGAATTACGGCCAACGGGCATGGCGTCAATGATCCGATAGCTGATAATAAAACCGCTGCCGGACGAGCTAAAAACAGGAGAGTGGAAATGAAGCTGAGGAATTATTAGTTCTGTTTTAAAAATAAAAAGATCAATTTAAAGCCCGTAGTTGTTTACGGGTTTTTTGTTCTTAATTTTAGGATGAAGCAGTAAATAAACAAATAAATCGCTTTTATCTTTTAAATTTCCTGGCCAAAAACCAATTGCACTGAACCAAAAGATTTATCTATGTTGAAGCCTGATTTTCCTGCATTACGAATTGAAATTTATCTCCGTCAAACAATCCTTTGTCACTCAATTTTAAATGAGGAATTACGAGCAAAGCCATAAAAGATAAAGTCATGAAAGGAGCCGATAATTTTGAACCAAATTCTTTCGCGGCAGCGTCAATATTTGTGTACATCTCCGCTACTTTATAACCATCCTCATTGCTCATTAAACCTGCAACCGGCAAAGGTAAGACCTGGTTCAGATCAGAGCTGGAATGATCAGCAATACTTACGCCGCCTTTTGATTTTATTATGAGGTTTGCCGCATCGGCAATGCTTTGATCATCTGTGCCAACAGCAATAATATTGTGGCTGTCATGTGCGACAGAAGATGCGATAGCACCTCGTTTCAATCCGAAGTTTTTTATAAAAGCTTTGGCAACGGGAGCATCTTCATAGCGATTAATGACAATGATCTTTAAAATGTCTTTTTCCGGGTCACTTATGTAAAACCCGTTTTCTTCTTTGGGTAAAAGAGCCAGTTTATTGGTAATTAATTGTTCATCCAATGCTTCAATAATTTCACCGGGAAAATCAGTAATTCTCATTTTAAAATCATTGGCATTTTTAAAAGAACAATTAAAATGATTGATAATTGATGATGATTGTGTCAGGATCTTTGATTGTCCGTTTTCTGCAACCAGTTCGCCATTTATATAAGTTGACATTACTGTAAAGTCTTTCAAATCTTCGATGACAATAAAATCAGCCGGAGTACCAGGTTGTAATATTCCAACATCCATTTTATAATGTTTTACAGGATTGATGCAGGCTGCTTTTAAAACTTTAAAAACATCAATTCCTTTTGCAACTGCTCTTTTGCAGAGTTCGTTAATATGACCTTTTACCAAACTGTCCGGATGTTTATCGTCGCTGCAAAACATCATTTCGTTTTCATGATCATTCAA